>JALSMC010000095.1 GCA_026987995.1 Sulfurimonas sp.
TTCTCGTTTGAGTCTTCTCCAAACCCTGAGAGAATATCTTTTCTCACTTTTATAAGCTCACGAAAATCTTCACTTTTTTGAATAGCTTTAAAGAGTTTCGTTCTATTCACCTCACTTATTTTATGGTTTTCATCCATTATTCCACTTACAGAAATTGCAACTTGAGAACCTATTTCTCTACTTAGTTTGTCTAAGCATGAAACAAATTTTTTGAGTCTTTCAAATGTGTTACAAACACTCAAAAGGTTATTAAAAGTTCTTTTTACAGGATAGGAAAACTCGTCTGATAGACTTTCCACATCAAATGACTTTCTCTTTACTCCATCTAAGGCTTCAAGTGATACCGCACAGTTCTCGATTGCGCCAAGTATTTCTAAAAGTAGCTGTCCCATAGACTTCGCACTATTTTGCCAGTACTTGTTGTCATCGCCATGCTTTAAAATAAGGTCAAAAAATCTATCAAGTTCATCCTCATCCATCTTCTCTATAAAGTTGATAGACTCTCCCCATGGCTTTCCTATCTCCACCACATCTTCTAAACGCTTAGCACGGTATGCAAAGCCTTTGATACTTAAGTGCTCTTTACCTTTGTAATCATAAAGAAGTATTCCGTGACCAAGGTTTATGCGTTTGTCTAAGTTAGGGTAGATAAAACTAGAAGTCTTTCCACTCCCCGTCTCTCCAAATGCGATGGAGTGTGTAAAAGTCTCATCTATAATGTTCATCTCTTCTTTTGTTTGTGTCAGTATCTCTTTACTTTGTATAAATCCCATAGTTGCCATTTTGGTCTCCTTCTTGTTATGGAGCTAGTATAGAAAAGGATTGTGACAAGATGTGTCATGACCTAATATTTCACTATTTAAACATTAGCACTCTTTTTTTTGCTACAATTTGAGTATGAAAATATTATTAACACTTTTTATATTACTTCACTCCCTTTTTGCGCTCAGTATAAATGAGCATTACGAGAAACTCGCTTATGAGATTGATAGTGTTTCTACTGACTTACCAGTAGAGATCAAGACAAAACTCTACTATCTTTCACTTGCAACTCAGAACAAGCTACTGACACAAGAACCTACTCAAGAACTAAAAGAAGAAGTTCTTTTGATGTTTTCAGGGCTGCTTGAGTCCAAAGAAAGTACTATCACTCCTCAAAAGATTGAAAACTTACGAAGACTTTATTTAGAAATGTTTGACATAGAGTTACAAACATCAACTTCTTTGTATAAAGAAAAAATTATTACAGAGACCTCTTATATAACACTATTTTTAGTTGCACTTGCTTTTTTACTTCTCGGTTTATTTATAAGCTTCTTGTTCGTTTCTAAAAAAGTATCTAAAGAATCCCAAAAAATAAAACTCAAAATAAATGAATTAGAAACAGACAATGCAAACCTTAATCACGAGATAACAAATAGCAAAAAATTTGCAGTTACAGACAAAAGCTCAGAGGATGAGCTTAAAGCGAAAAATGCATCTTTATTACAAGAAAACAGAGAACTAAATGCTCAAAAACACAATACACAAACGAAACTTTTTAATATTGAGTCTGCACATAAAGAGCTACTTCAAGAACATGAAGAAGAGATAGGAAAACTCCAAGAACAACTTGAAATTTTAAAAGATGAAATTCTTGAGTCTAAAGAGAACCATGGAAGTAATGAATTTGCATTTGATGAAAGGCTCTCTGTATTACAAGATCAGAGTCAAGATATCTCAACAGTATTAGACACTATTGCGGACATCGCTGAGCAGACAAATCTTTTAGCATTAAACGCAGCTATAGAAGCAGCACGAGCGGGTGAGCATGGTCGTGGTTTTGCTGTTGTTGCTGATGAAGTACGAAAACTAGCGGAGAGAACACAAAAAACACTTACCGAAGCAAAGGTCGATATTTCGGCTGTTGTAGATAGCATAAATGGTCTCAAAAGCTAAAAACTTGACTTTAGTGCTTCACTTAGTGTAAAATTGCACTACTTAAAAGATATGCAAGGTATCTTCAACATCTTTCCCATATACACCAATCATAAACTAAGGCAGTCATACATATGAGTGAAAACAATTCACAACAAGCTCGAAAAAACACAAAACCTTCTAATCCTAAAAATAACAACAATCGTAACAACTCAAAAAGAACACATGCACCTGCTAAAGGTACAAGTATAGATGATCTTCGTACTAAAAGTATCGAAGAGTTAATCTCTATTGCTGAAGAGTTAAAAGTAGAACATCCTCAAGAGCTTAAACGCCAAGATGTTATCTTTGAAATTTTAAAGGCACAGACTGAACAAGGTGGTTTTGTTCTCTTCTCTGGTATCTTAGAAATCATGCAAGATGGTTATGGTTTTATCCGTTCTATAGATAAGTCTTTTAACGAGTCTGTAAATGATGCTTATGTTTCTAACACACAGATAAAAAGATTTGCACTTCGTAATGGTGATGTTGTGACCGGTCAGGTTCGTCCTCCTAAAGATCAAGAGCGATATTATGCTTTGATAAAAATAGAAGCTGTAAATGGTCTGCCTCCTGAAGAGAGTAAGAAACGCCCACTATTTGAAAACCTTGTACCTCTTTACCCAGAAGAGCGTATAGACTTAGAGTACCGTGAAAAAGGTTTAACAGGTCGTATGCTAGACCTTTTTTCACCTATTGGTAAAGGACAACGTGGTCTTATCGTAGCACCACCGCGTTCAGGTAAAACAGAACTTCTCAAAGAGATTGCTCATGGTATCACTAACAACAATCCTCAGATAGACCTACTTGTTCTTCTTGTAGATGAGCGCCCTGAAGAGGTAACAGATATGGAAAGAAGTGTAAAAGGTGAGGTTTACTCATCAACTTTTGATATGCCAGCGAAAAACCATGTAAAAGTAGCCGAGATGGTTATAGAAAAAGCGAAACGTAAAGTGGAAATGGGTAGAGATGTAGTAATATTACTAGACTCTATTACTCGTCTTGCTCGCGCTTACAACACTGTAACGCCATCAAGTGGAAAAGTACTCTCTGGTGGTGTAGATGCAAATGCACTCCATAAACCAAAGCGTTTCTTTGGTGCGGCTCGTAACATCGAGAATGGTGGTAGTTTGACTATTATTGCAACTGCTCTTGTAGATACTGGTAGTCGCATGGATGAAGTCATCTTTGAAGAGTTCAAAGGTACTGGTAACATGGAAGTAGTTCTTGATAGAAAAATCGCCGAGCGTCGTATCTATCCTGCTATTGACATTCTAAAATCTGGTACTCGTAAAGATGACCTTCTTATCTCTAAGGCTGATTTACAAAAAGTATTTATTCTTCGTCAAATGTTGCATAAACAAGATAGTGAGATAAAAGCACTCAAGTTTATCTACGACATCATGGGTAAAAAACCAAGTAATCAAGAGTTTCTTGATAGTATGAATACGGAACAGTAGTTAGATGAAAGTTGGTGTTTTTGATAGTGGAATTGGCGGTTTAACTGTTGTAAAGTCACTTCTTGAGCACCAACTCTTTGAAGAGATAATCTACTTCGGAGATACCGCTCGCGTTCCCTATGGGACTAAAGAGAAAAATACCATTATCCGTTATGCTATAGAAGCTGTAGAATTTTTTAAAAACTTTGAACTAGATATGATTATCGTTGCTTGCAACACTGTGAGTGCTTATGCTCTGAGTGAGATGCAAGAGTCTTCTACTTGTCCTGTTATCGGTGTTGTTGAAGCAGGTGTTCTCGCAACTGCAAATGCCATGAGTGACAAACAATCAAACATTTTAGTTATAGGTACAAACGCGACCATAAATTCTAAAGCTTATGAGTTAGGCTTATCTGAGCATAACTTCACACAACTTCAAGCAAAAGCAACTCCTCTTTTTGTTCCTCTTGTTGAAGAAGAGATTTTTGATGGTGCTATCTTAAATGCCACATTAGAGCACTACTTTAAAGATATAACACATCCCAATGCTCTTATCCTTGGATGCACTCACTTTCCACTTTTAAAGAAAAGTCTCTCTCACTACTTTGGTAAAGATACAAAACTCATCCACTCTGGGGATGCCATAGTTGAGTACTTAGAAAATAAGTTCGATTTTTATAAACAGTATGCAAATCCAACACTCAAATTTTTTGCTTCTGAAAACCCTGAAGCACTACGTTCTATTGCTTCAAGGTGGCTAGATGTCTAAAAGAGTCTCTGTTTTTGGTTACGGAACTACAACTAAACCACTTACAAAACACATACAAAATATAGTCTTTTATGATGACAAATGCCGTGAGTCTTATGGAGGAATTAATGGCTCTTTTGTAAGACCCTCATCTGAGTTTAATCCAGAGTATTCAGACTTAGAGATAACTAGTCCAGGAATCCCTCCATCAAATCCTTTAATAAAAAAAGCAAAAAATCTCATCAGTGAATATGACTTTTTTAAAGATGTCAAAAATTTACAAATATGGATAAGTGGTACAAACGGCAAAACAACTACAACACAGATGATGCAACATCTTTTAGAGGACAAAGGAAGTTTGGCTGGTGGAAACATCGGTACTCCTCTATCGGATTTAGACCAGAGTGCTCCTATATGGATACTTGAAACAAGTTCTTTTACTATGCACTATACAAATCAAGCCACTCCAAATATATATGTGCTCTTGCCTATAAGCCCTGACCATCTCTCATGGCATGGAGATATGGCAGCCTATGTGAGCGACAAACTAAAACCTCTTGAGAGAATGAGAAGTGTAGACACGGCCATCATTCCTGAGGCTTATAAAGATACTCAAACGCGAGCAAAACTCATCACATACAAAGATGAAAATGACTTAGCAAAGATTTTTGAGATAGATACAAAAAAAGTGAAATTTGAAGGTGCTTTTCTTGCTGATGCTCTACTTGCAATGGCTGTAGATAAACTCCTCTTTGATAGAGTTACATACACTAAGATGAACCGCTTCACTCTAGACCCACATAGACAAGAAGAGCTCAGAGATTCACAAGAGCGTTTATGGATAAACGATACTAAGGCGACTAACCTAGATGCGACTATTGCCGCTGTTAAACGCTATGAGAAGAGTTTTATTCATCTCATACTTGGTGGGGATGATAAAGGTGTAGATTTAAAAGAACTTTTTGAGTTTTTACAAGATAAAAAGCTTCATATCTATGCGATAGGTTCAAATAAAAAAAAATTAATTGCATTAGCAAAAGAGTATACTATTTCTTATTCTCTTTGTAAAAATCTCTCTAATGCCATAGCAAAAATAGATACTAACTTCAAACAAAATGAAGTAGCCCTACTCTCCCCAGCGGCTTCAAGCCTTGATGAGTTTAGCTCTTATGCCGAGCGTGGTGATTTATTTAAAAGTAGTGTCCAAAACTTCTAAATCTTTGTTATAATTTCTTATAACCTATAATTAAGGAACTAGCTACATGAAATGGTATCAAGCAAATAAAGAAGAAGTACTCAAATCACTCAACAGTAATGAAAAGAATGGCTTAACAAAGAGTAATGTAGTTAAGTTACACCGTACTCATGGTTTAAACACCCTTAAATCCCAAAAACCTATATCTCCTCTCACTATTTTACTGATGCAGTTTAACAATCCCCTCATATTTATACTTTTTTTAGGTATAGCACTCTCTCTTTACTCCTCTCACACTATTGATGCTATAGCTATCTCTGTCATCATAATTATAAATGTTAGCATAGGATTTTTTCAAGAGTTAAAGATGAGAAAGTCTATGGATGCACTCAAAAATATGGCTGCACCCATCGCGCAAGTCTATCGTGATGCCTCATGGTTAGAAGTTCCTGCGAGTGACTTAGTTCCTGGTGACATCATAAAACTAGTCACTGGAAATAAAATTCAGGCTGATATTAGGATTTTAGAAGCAACACAGTTACTCATAGAAGAAGCTGCACTCACGGGTGAGTCTGAGCCTATTGAAAAATTTAGTGAGGCAATAGATAAAGATGGTTTAGACATCGCTGATTGGCAAAACATGGCATTTATGGGGACACAAATTCTTGCAGGTAATGGTCTTGGAGTAGTCTGTGAAACAGGGATGAATACACAACTCGGACATATTGCCACTATGATGCAAGATACAAAAGATGAGAGGACACCACTCCAAGAGCGTATTCATGCACTCTCTAAAATGCTTATCATTGCTGCACTTGTTGTTGTTGCTATGGTTATTGGGATTGGGATTGAACAAGGTATGGCGTTTGTAGATATGGTTGGTATGGGAATTTCACTCACAGTCGCTGCTATTCCTGAAGGTCTTCCTACCGTTGTGACTATTGTATTAACCATCGGTGCAAAAGAGATGTCTAAAAACAATGCACTTATTAAAAAACTCTCCTCAGTTGAAACACTTGGCTCTACGACCGTTATATGTTCAGATAAGACAGGAACACTTACACAGAACAAAATGCAAGTTCTCTCTATCTATGCTGCTGGAAAGTATTATGATATTTCAGGGACTGGGTATGAGACAGAGGGTACATTTTATGATGAAAATAAAAATGAAGTGAATCCAAAAGATGATGAAGACCTTTATAAACTTTTGCAAATCTCAGCCATCTGTAATGATGCTCAAATAGTTTCCCAAGATGGGACTTCTGCCATTATAGGTACACCAACAGAGGGTGCAGTTGCAGTAGTTGCTGCAAAAGCTGAAATATCTAAAGATGCAATGCTTGAAAATGGCACTCAAATCATCCACTCATTTGCCTTTGATTCTGCTCGTAAAATCATGAGCCTTGTTATAAAAACAGCGGATGAGAAGTACTTTGTAGTTGTTAAAGGTGCACCTGATGTTGTCGCACAAAGAAGTGAGCATATCTATCTTCATGGCAAAACAAGTCCACTTGATAGCACAACTCTAACGCATATTGATGAAGCTATAGATACTTTTGCTTCAAGAGCATTAAGAACCTTAGCCGTTGCATTTAAACCTCTCCAAGCCACTCACCTAGACTTAAAACAAGAAGATTACGAGAGTGGATTTACCTTTTTAGGAGTACATGGTATCATCGACCCTCCTCGTAAAGAGGTTATACCTGCTGTAAAAGAGTGCCATAGTGCTGGAATACAGACTATTATGATTACAGGTGATCATGCTCAAACCGCAGAGGCGATTGCCAGAGAAATAGGATTTATGCAACCCGGAATAGAGAGAGTCATCGTAGGAAGCGAGCTAAACGCCATGAGTGATGAGGAGCTACAAAGTGCAGTAAAAGAGACCTCTGTTTTTGCTAGAGTTGTTCCAGAGCACAAACTTAGAATCATCAATGCCCTTAAAGCAAATGGTGAAGTTGCTGCTATGACAGGCGATGGTATCAACGATGCTCCAGCTATAAAGTCAGCAGATATCGGTATCGCTATGGGTATCACGGGTACAGATGTCACTAAAGACTCAGCCGATCTTATACTCCTTGATGATAACTTTACGACTATAGTTAAAGCAGTTCGAGAAGGTCGTCGTATTTTTGACAATATCAAAAAGTTTATTCGTCAAGGACTTACAGCAAATGTAAGTGAAGTCTCAGCAATACTTTTTGCCTTTTTACTCATGAACGACCACTCTCTTTTAACACTCACACCACTTATGATTTTATGGGTAAACCTTATCAGTGATGGTGTGCCTTCTTTAGCATTAGGGGTAGAAAAAGAGGAAGGGGATCTTATGCAAAAGGCACCACACTCTCCAAGCGAAGGCTTCTTTGCTAACAACTTAGCATCCGTTATCATTCTTCGTGGTTTGGTTCTTGGTTTTGTATCTTTTTGGCTTTTCAAGTTCGCACTAGATCATGATTTTTCTCTTGCATATGCTCAAACTTTAGGGTTTTTAACACTTGTTTTTGGTCAAATGTTTCATATATTTGATGCGAGAACATTTACTACTCTTTACAGAAAAAATCCATTTGAAAACATAAAGCTACTCTATGCTTTAGGTCTTTCAGTAACTCTTTCTTTAATTATGGTCTACTCAAACATCGGACACTTAGCACTTGGAACAGATTCCATATCACTCAAACACTTAGTTATGGTTATACTCATAGCTGCTCTTCCTACTTTAGTTCTTTCAGGAATTAAAGAGGTGTTTAAAATCAAATATATTTAGTATTAAATAATCTTTTAACTCTTTAAATGATAAAATGATTCCAATTAAATATGGAGTCATTTTTGAAAGCAGCATCTGAAGTATTAGCAAGAAAATATCGTCCCTCAAACTTTGATGAGCTTATAGGTCAAGATACTATTGCTCAGACTCTTTCACTTGCACTTGATTCAAATAGACTCTCTCATGCATATCTTTTTTCAGGTTTACGAGGAAGTGGAAAGACTTCAACTGCTCGTATCTTTGCAAAAGCTCTTATCTGCGAAGAGGGAATGAGTCATCACCCTTGTGGTAAATGTTCTAACTGTACTATGGCTATAGAAGGTCGTCATATGGACATCATCGAGATGGATGGTGCTTCTAGCCGTAAGATAGATGACATACGAGATTTAGTAGAACAGACAAAATATAAACCTGCAGTTGCTCGTTTTAAAATATTTATAATCGATGAAGTCCATATGCTCACAAAAGAGGCATTTAATGCTCTTTTAAAAACTCTTGAAGAACCACCAGAGTATGTAAAGTTTATCTTAGCGACAACCGACCCCCTTAAACTTCCAGCAACTATTTTAAGTCGTACACAACATTTTCGCTTCAAAAGTATCGCTACAAATAAAGTAGTAGACCACTTAGCACATATTTTGCAACTTGAAGGCATAGAGTATGAAACTGATGCTTTAGAGATTCTAGCTAGAAGCGGTAGTGGTAGTCTTCGTGACACACTTACACTCCTAGACCAAGCTATCATCTACTCAAAAAACCATGTAGATGTGAGAACAGTTACAGATATGCTCGGTCTTGTTGATCCTAAGTTTATCGACGAGTTATTCGACTCTGTATTCGCTAAAGACTACGGTGCTTTGGTTACTAAAACTAAAGTGCTAGAAGATTATGAATCTGAAATGGTTGTGGATGAACTCATCGCTTACTTAAAAGAGAAAATGTACAATCACGACTCCCTTTTTTCTACTCTAGTTTTAGATAGATTTTTTAGAATTTTATCGGACTCAAAATATCTTTTTAGTGTAAATGCAGATGGCAGTTTTGTACTCTCGCTTATCTTTTTTAAAATGGTTGAAGCACTTCGTATAAGAGAAATAGACCAGATGATAGAGTCATTTCAAAAAGATGTAGAGCGTCCACAGATAGTAGTACCTCAAACGCCAAGTATCAAAATACAATCAGCTACACCAGAGATGGCACCAGAAGTTATAAAAGAAGAAGCTCTAGTAGAACCAGAGCAAATACAATCACCTCAAATAGAGACACCCCAAGAAGTCGTAGTTATAAACCCTCATCAGCTAACATTTGATAGCCTTGTGAGTAAAATAAGCGATAGAAATGCAGAATTAGGTGAGTGTTTTACAAAAAACATAAGATTTATCTCTTATGAGGATAATGTTCTTACATGGGAAAGCTGCGCTAATGCAGAGTGTAAAAAAGTGCTTAAACATGGTTATGGTGTTATCAAACAACTTGTTCGAGAAGTATTTAGTTTTGAGACACAGATAAAGGGTGTAGCCTGCAGTAAAGAAGTAGTGCCAGAAGAACCCCAACTAAACACTCTAGTTCAGGATGCCATAGCAACTGCACAAGGTCCACAAACAACATCCATGATAGAAGATGTAGAAATGGGTGGAAATACTAGCTGTGCTACTAACTGTGCTGATCCTGCCCCACTAGATGAGACGAATGGTGTAGACATAACACAAGAGCCTATGGTTGCACGTGCAATTGAAATGTTTGAAGCAAAAAAAGTAACTGTACAGTCAAAAATCTAGTTAAAAAATATCTCATTACAGGAGAGTTTTTCACTCTCACAAAAACGTAGGATATCTTCATACGGAGTCACATTACGTTTTTTCATAGTCGCAAACCTTGCTTGATTTATATTGAGCAGATTTGAGACATCTTTATCCAAGACTTTCTTCTGCGAGTCACCTGCTATGTTTTTTTTCAACTGCTCTATAATAGCTCTAAAATCTCTCATTAAACACTCTTTGTATTATATTTTTAAAAATATAACTAAAAAGTATTAGTTTTTTAAAAAGTATTGCATTTTGCTATTTTTTACTTGCTTTTTTGTCTTTTTGAGCAAGACGTTTAATGATATTTTTCAAAGCTACTGCTATTTGAAGGAACTCTATATAATGTTCTATTTTCACACTTTTTTCATAGTTTTTATTTTGGGAAACCTCATAAAGATACTCAGATAGACTATCTAAATCCTCATAAATCTTGTTTCTTAAACTTTTTAAAATAAAATAAGCAACAATCATCAATACAAGAAATACTAATGATATTTTTAACCATACCAGATTAAATCCTTCTATTGTCTGTTGCAACAAGTGTGGTTCACTAATAATTAAGGACAGTATGAAATGTTTTGAAATTGCATAAGAGATAAAAAACAGTAATACAAAAACACCTATAAATATTAATATAGTTTTATAAAAAATATCATTTTTTAGTTTTTTCATCTACTTTACCTTTGTTATATTTTGTCATTGTATCAAAAACAGAAGAACATTTTAAGTATAATTGCCTTATAATTTAGTATATTGTAAAGGATTAGAGCATGTTTGTTTCATCGTATAGTACCTATATCGATACCTCTGTTACAAAAAAACTGCAAAATGACAAGGCAAGTGAGCCTGTCAAAAAGACAGAGTCTTTTGCCTCGAAACTATTACAAAACACTAGTACAAGTGCATTTACAAACTCTAAAATTCCTCTAAATTATATCTCAAACTACAAAGCCCTTAACAACAGACAACTTCTTGATAGCCAAGAAAACAAACAAAACTCTGCTAAAACAAAGTTCTCAAAACTCAGTGCTATGAGCAGTTCAAAAGTATCGTATGAAGCAAACACAAAAATGTTCTCATTTCTTGTAAAACCAAAAGGCACGATAGACCAAACGCCAAGAGTAGATAAAAACCTACCACCAAAAGCTCAAGAGAGCCAAGAGAGTTTTATGAGAGTCAAAATGCTCAACACCTACATAGCAAATGATAATTACTTCAGAATCACAGCAGCTTAATCCTCGATCCAAGCCTCACTTCTTAATACTTTTCCGTTACAAAACTGTTTGATTTTATAAGCACTTGTACAAACACCATCTTCAAGTTCCATTATTGCAATTTGTAAGATTGCTTTACACTTTTTAGGTATATCAAAATGCCCTTTCATTCCAGTGAGAAACTGTTTTAATGGCACTTTCTTATCCATACCTATGACATTATCGCGACAACCTGTTAAGCCTATATCTGTTAGATATGCAGTACCCTTAGATATCTGAAAGTCATCTGTACTTACATGAGTATGAGTCCCAATGATACCACTTACTCTTCCTTCTAAAAGCATCATCATCCCGCGTTTCTCACTCGTAGCTTCTGCATGGAAGTCTATGAAGATGTTTTTCACACCCTCTGCTTCTAAACGCTCTACTTCTTTAAGAGCACATCGAAATACATTGTCTGCATAAGGCATGCCGTAGTGTCCCATAAGATTAAGTACAGCTAATTTCTCACCCTTTATCTCATAAGTCTTACAACCAGTTCCACTCACTTCCTCAGGGTAGTTATGCGGACGAAGAATCTCATGTGTGTCAAAAAGAGGAATGATGTCTTTTTTATCCCAAGAGTGATTACCTCCACTCATAACATCTATACCATAGCCAAAAAGTTCATTACAGTTTTTCGCCGTAAGTCCAAAACCATGAGAAGCATTTTCATAATTGACTATGACAAAATCAAGTCCTTCTTCTTCTCTTAGTTTTGGTAAATATTTTTGGAGCATATCACGACCTGGACGACCGACAATATCTCCGATAAATGCTATTTTCATTCTTCTCTCTTTCTTTCTTATAATTTTTTAGGCTTATTATTTCGTAGATAAAAGAGAGTACATTTTATAATGTCATCATCATCTCTACTCGTAGACTTTATAGTCTCTTTAGATTCATTAACATAAGTAACGGTAACATTTTGCCCATAATTACTAATACTTTTTATCTTTTTATCTAATGCTAGAAGTTTTATGACCATGAGTTCAAAAAACTGTTTTGTTGGCATATCTAACTCACCAAAACGGTCTATTATTTCTTCTTCTATCTCATAAATATCAACAGCACTCTCACACTGCGAAAGTCTTCTGTATATATCTAAACGCAGTCTATCTTCTGTCACTACCTCATCAGAGATATAAGCACTAATAGTCAGTTTGATGTCTACTTTTGCACGTTCACCCTCTTGAGTATTTGAAAGCTCTTTTATGGCATCTTCAAGCATTCTAAGATAGAGTGAATACCCAATGTTTTTGATATGACCACTCTGAGCATCTCCCACAAGATTACCTCCACCACGAATCTCTAAGTCATGCTGCGCTAAAACACTACCACTTCCTAAAAATGAGTTAGACTCTAAGGCAAGGAGACGTTTTTTAGCCTCATCAGTGAGTACTTCTTTGTTTTTAACTATAAAGTAAGCAAATCCCTCAACACTACCACGACCAACGCGACCACGAAGCTGGTGCAAGTCGGCTATACCAAATCTATCGGCACCATCTACTAAGATAGTGTTGACCTTAGGCATATGAATACCTGACTCGATGATAGAAGTCGCTATCATTAGGTCGTGCTCCCCTGCTTCAAACTTAAGCAACTCTTTTTCAGTCTGAACCGCTGATATTTTTGAGTGGAGCATAACAACACGAAGATCTGGTAAAAGAGCTTTTAACTCACCCAATTTTATAGGCATATGGTCAATGCTGTTATGCACATAAAAGACCTGTCCACCACGACGAAGCTCACGAAGGATAACCTCTTTTACAAGTTTTTCTTCATACTCTTTTACAAATGTTCTAACACCTTGGCGTTCACTCGGAGCGGTTAAGAGTTGCGACATTGTTTTTATAGAGCTCATAGCTTGGTTAAGTGAGCGAGGGATAGGAGTCGCTGACATACTCAGAAGATGCACATTATGATACAACTCTTTTATCTTCTCTTTTTGCTTCACTCCAAACTTATGCTCTTCATCTATGATAACTACACCAAGTTTTTTAAACTCCAAACCAAAAAGAGAGTGAGTTCCCACAACTGTATCTATCTCCCCTGATGCAAGCCCTTTTATAATGGCATTTTTATCTTTGGTACTTACAAATCTATCGAGTTTTGCATATCGTATACCAAGCTCAGAGAAACGTTCATCTAAAGAACGCCAGTGCTGTGCGGAGAGCAGAGTTGTTGGCACGATAAACGCAGACTGATAGCCAGACTTGTAAGCTGCAAAGATAGTATTTAAAGCTATTTCTGTTTTACCAAAACCTACATCACCACTCAGCAGTCTATCCATAATATTTCCCGTAGACATCTGAGAAAGTATATCTTTGACTGCTCTTGTTTGGTCATCCGTATACTCAAACCCCGCAAGTGACTGAAAATTTTTGAGCTCTTGTTTGGCTAAGTTTATTTTTGGTGCTTTTATCAGTGCTCTTGCTGCGGCTGTATTTACTATCTGACCCGCTATCTCAAGTAGTCGTTTTCGCACTTTTGCTTTGAGTTTTCCAAAGTTTCCTTTACCAAGCCTATCTAAAACAGGAGTAGAACCCCCACTTGCTATATAACGGTCAATATAGTCAAGGTTCTCAACTGGAAGCAAAATTTTATCATCACCCACATAACGAATAACTATAAAATCTTTTACCCCACCAAGAATTTCTGTCTGCTCAATAGAATCAAAAATACCCACACCATAATCTTCATGAACAATATAATCACCTTTTTTGAGGTCATCGAGTAAAATTGCACTTTTTCTACGTCGGCGTTTCTTATCAGGTTTGTTTAGACTTATAACCATCTCATCTGGTGTTAATATGTTTAGTATATATCCTGCTGTGATTTGTGTAATGTTAGAGGTGTCATAAATCCCAGCTTGTTTGATAGTCGCTGCATTTGCTGCGATGACAGTTATCTTCTTGTCTCGATGTACATTTAAAAGATGTTCTGCATTTGCTACGACTAACTCTTTTATGTTGTCATTTACAGGTAGCAGTTCCAAGTTAAAAGCTTCACGACTTATAGAAGGATTATTTATTCCATAGGCATCTTTTAAGATGTTATCTAGGTTTCGGCTCAGTTGTACATTTTTACCTTCTAGGAAGTTCTCAGACTTGTCACCTAAATGCCAAAACCCGAGAGAAGAGACATCTTTTACTAAAGCATCAAACTCACTACTCTCTACATCACGACTAAGCTCATTAAACGCAGCCTCATCAAGGGAGTAAAAAGCACTTCGTATCTCTATCTTGTCAAGTTCATCACCTAAAGTTCTTTGTGACTCTAGCTCAAACTCTTTTATCTGCTCTATCTCTGTGTCAAAAAAAGAGATACGAAAAGGATTTTTACTCGAGGGAATGTATATATCTAAAATATCACCACGGTGGCTTATCTCTCCTGCAACCTGTACCATATCTACAAAAGTGTATCCCCAAAAAAGCATCTGTTCCTTAAAAGATTTCAAATCAACTTCAGCTCCAAACTCAAGTGTAGTTGTATCAAACAACTCCTCTTTAGGCAGAGGGAAGAGAAGAGTCTTTAATGGTGAGATGATAAGTGGTTTTTTCTTTGCTTTATGGTAAGTTTGTAGTGCAAAAAAGAGTTCGTGGAGTTCTTCTTTGTACGAACGCAGGTCATCTCCAAAACTAGCACGAAAATCTGGAAAAACAATAGTATCTTGTTTGAAGTACTCTGCAACACTTTCAAGTGATTCTAGCTCTTTTGTATCTTCACATATTAGAACTTCAAGAGGTCTTGAAGTTTGTGTCTTAAAGTAGTTAAATAGTGCAGTTTGTGACATTAAACTTTTGTTTTTCCTAGTGCAGGTTTTTCATCTTTTACTATTGAGTTTCCTTCAAAAATTCCCTTAGACTCTATAATAAGTTCAGAAGAAGTAATCTCACCACTCACATGTCCACCAGACTTTATTGCAACTGTTTTAGCATCAACAGTTCCTTCAACAAAACCCTGAACAACTAAACGCTCAGTAATTAGATTACCTTTTACATGTCCATTTTTACCAATATTTACTTCTTTTGAAGACTTAATCATGCCCTCAAGTTCGCCATCAATATATAAATTACAAGAGAGGTTTATTTCTCCTTTAATTTTTGCACCTGCTGTAATGATTGTTGTATTCGAGTCGTTTGAATTCTCAGATGGGCTGTCGCCATTATTAAAGATTGCCATGGTATTTTCTTCTCCTTTTGAAATATTTCGTCATAATTTTGTTGTGTCCACTTTATAAACCAAAATGGATTTACATTTCTGTGTATAAATCGTATTTCGTAGTGTAGATGTGGTCCATTACTCATTCCTGTATTACCAGTATAGGCTATGAGTGTGCCTTTTTTTACAAATGAGCCTGATTTTACCACAGTTTTGTTTAAATGCCCGTAGTATGATTTGAAACCATAGGAGTGTTCTAGTATGACTAAACGGCCAAAACCACTTCTTTTATGGTATCCTGACCATTCTACTATAGCATCTGCTGGTGCATAAACAGGAGTATTCATAGCAGCTTTCATATCACTACCCCGATGGAACTCGCGTTTTCCTAAGGTTGGATGTATTCTGTAGCCATATTTACTTGTTATCCCATGATACTCAATTGGTGAGCCATTTGGTATGAGTTGCATGAGTACTGCTCGTTGCTGTGAGTCTATTTTTGTAGCACTTACTCGCTCTTCTATTGAGGAATCCGACATCGGTTTTAGGCCTATAAGTTCTTCAATTTCTGAGAGTGAATCTGAGAGTTCAAGAAGTTCTCGTTTTTTTCTATCGAGTGAACTATTTGTCGCTTGCATATTTCTTTGCAAGGCAATATTTCTCTCTTTTATATCTTCATAAGCGCTTTGAACTCCATCACGTTTTAACTCTATCGCTTCAACACTATTATTAAGATAAAGAATTGTTCCTACGGCTATAAAAACCATGCTAAGTATAAATAAAGAGGCATACAGAAGTGCTTTAGTCACAAAACGGTGAACATTAAACTGTTTGACACCATTATCATCGTGAATAGTAACTGTAAAATGATTATTCACTTAGGACCTTTAAAAAAGTTTCGGCTACACTAAATGAACCAAATACTAGATATTTTTTATTATTATCAATTTTTTTAAATATTTTATTTTCTATCTTCATATCGTTTAATACTTTTTGCATTACACTAGTAGACTCAGCCCTTTCATCGATAATTTTTATAATCTCTACATCATTAATAATTGGCTTTAAAACAGTTAAAATTTCTTTATAGTTTTTATCTCTGTAACTATTATAGACTAAAGTATATTTAAATTCTTTTAAACTCTCCAAAATTGCTTTTGCTGCAAGTGTGTTATGTCCTACATCGAGTAAAATATTTTCTCTGATTTGAGTGAGTCGTCCATAAAGTTTAGCATTGTTAAAGTTCTCTACTTTGTACTCTATATTTAAAAACTTTAATGCACTTATTGCCAAGGTGAGGTTCTCTTTTAGGTATGGGACTAGGCTATTGTTTTTTGAAATTTCATCTATCTTTTCTCTATCTTGTGCTTGAATATAAGTCATGACATTTTTTATAGAAACATCGTTTTTTGCTTCGAGTTCTTCTACTACAGTATAAACATCATTATACTTTTGAGTAGCAATAATTGCATCTTTTTGTATAGCATTTAACTTAGTTCTTGCTATGGCTTTTATTGTAGAACCTAAAAATGCTTCATGGTCTATGCCTATTGGTGTCACTAGAGTTAGTACTTTAGGGAATACTGCTGTAGCATCATGTTCTCCACCAAGTCCTGCTTCTAAAACAACATAATCCATATCTTTATATATAAGTAAGGCTAAAAATGTTGTGTATTCAAAATAACTAAGAGAATCCGCATCTTCTTGAGAGAGAATTTTTAAAAGTTGTTCATGTGTAGTATTTAAAACTGCATTACTTACACAAGTACCATTGAGCCAGATACGTTCATTGAACTCTAAAATATGCGGGGAGGTGTAATGTCCAACATAATAAGAAAGATTATTGAGGGCTGTTGCAAGGAATCTACCTGTAGTACCCTTACCGTTTGTTCCGATAAGATGAATAATTTTTGGAATTTTTAGTCTATTTCTAATTTTTTCATAGACTCTTGGCATACGTGCATAGTCTATTTTCTCATAAAAAAGAGGTTTCTTAGCTAAAAAAGTCTCTAACACTACTTTTTCTTATACTCTACTCTATTTCTACCATTTGTCTTAGCTACATAAAGATACTCATCAGCAGAATTAAGAGTAGCACTTAGAGAAATATGTTTTTTTCGCTCAGAAACACCTGAACTTACAGTTACACTTATGCGTTTTCCTTTATACATAAAACGAGCTTTTTCTACATGCTTTCGTACTTTTTCGGCAAACATAACTCCACCTTTCGTATCTGTTTCACTGAGAATAGCCAAAAATTCTTCCCCTCCAAAACGTCCTACAACATCAACAGTGCGACACTCTTTTTTGAGTATTTTAGCAAACGCGACAAGAACAGCATCTCCAGCATCATGTCCAAAAGTATCATTTACATCTTTAAATTTATCTAAATCAAACATAACAACAGAAAAGTTTCTCTTATAGCGTTTAAACTCTGCTTCTTTTATCTCCATAAAATCATCAAGTGCACGACGGTTATAGAGTTTTGTAAGGAAATCTTCTTTGGACTCTTCTTTTGCTGCAGCTAACTCTTTTTCTAACTTTTTAACTTTTATTGAAAGTGCGTTTACTTCACCACTATGATTTTTTAAGTCTTTACTGAGGAGTTGTGTATTTTCTTCTAAGGCAATTGCAATAGTATAAAGTTTTTTATGTGCTGCTTTAAAGTTTGTAATAGGGTCTTCACCATAAGCTTCTAGCTCTTTTTTTATAGACTGAATCTCTTCATTTGAGTTGTCTGATTTCTCTATCATATCTATCAAACGTAGGCTTAGTTTATCTAAAACACCATCGATAGATTCAACCATCTCTTTAACACTCTCTTTATCAAGTGCTATTCTAAGCGATATAGCTGTTTTTATCTCTTGTTCTATACTTTCACTATCAAGTAAACTTGGGTTTTGACGAATTTTTACACTTACATTTGCTATGGTATCATTCACACTAGAAGCGATTGATGGCACAAATGATGACACAAGTAACTTAGAGACTTTTTCTAAAACAGAACTACTCTCCACCATAGAAGTGCTACCTGCTTCTAAATTCAATGCCTCTATACTTTTCTTTAGGTCACTACTATTAACACTTCCTAAAGCTTTA
Organism: Sulfurimonas sp.; assembly: GCA_026987995.1. Lineage (GTDB taxonomy): Bacteria > Campylobacterota > Campylobacteria > Campylobacterales > Sulfurimonadaceae > Sulfurimonas. The sequence goes on from JALSMC010000095.1 coordinate 18,427, forward strand.
AGTTTTTGCAAAAAAGTGTCATCGTATGTTGTTAAAAAGTTTACCCATCTTTGTCTAAAACTATCTATTTGCTCAGACTTGGCACCTGCTCCTAAAATATCTATAGTTTTTTTAGCCAACTCTGCTGCTTCTTTATTATGTAAAACTTCTACAACCTGAAGGATTCTTTTTGTAAGTAAGTTTTGAGCTTCAATAGTTTGAGTAGCTTGATTAGGGTTTGTACGGTTAAGCTTAGAGATGATAAAACGTACAAATTCATGCTCTGTTTTGATGTGGTAATTTTTAAGATCTTTTTGAAACTCAGAGTTTAAGGACTTTGTAAATTTTTCTAAATGATTACAATCTTCTACATTCATTCCGGCTTTTTTTGCCTCTTTACAAAAAGCTTCTGCATAGAAGTCAGGTGTAAGTAGTTTTCCCTCTAATTTTAATCTTTTAACTGCATTGTTTATAATAGCTTGTATAGTCATATTATTCCCTTATTTTACTTGTGAACCCTCGGCTGAGACTTGTGCAACAAATGCCGAAATAGCTTTAAATGAGCTAAACTTAATAGCATCAAAACGTTCTTGTTCTGTGAGTATAGAATTTGGAAGAACAGGAAAGTCATAGGTTCCAACTGCCGTATAGTTCTTTTTTATATCTTTACTCTCACGTGTAATCCTTAAAGTAATTCTAGCACGATATCCGATAATAAAACCATTAGTATCATACTGAACTGGTGTATACGATGGTATACTCATTCGTAAAATCAAGTGTGTATTTGAATAACGTCTTTGAACTAAAGAAGAATGGAAAATCTCTATAACAGCCTTATCAACAGCATCTTTAATTATCACACTGTTTTCAGGGTCTGTTTGTGAGATAACTACACTCGTACTTACCCTATTACCCAATACTTCACGGGCATACTTCGAACTTGGTTTATATCCACAGCCAACCACACCTATTATTATCAATGTTAATAAAAATAGTATAACTACTTGTGAATATTTTATCAAGTTTAGCCTTTTACCACTAAGTTTACAAGTTTTTTAGGAACAACTATCTCTTTTACTATTGTCTTACCCTCTAGCCATTTTTCAACTTTAGCCTTAGCAAGTGCTAAGATTTCCTCTTTAGTAGCATCAAGTTCTACTTCTATCTCTCCACGATTTTTACCGTTAATAGCCACCCCTAAAACAAAACTATCTTCAATAAATACTTCTTCTAATATCTCTTGTTTTGTTAGGTTGTTAAGTGAGAAGTACTCGTTTGAGATGTCCCAACAAGTATGTGGAATTACAGGTTCCATTATAGAAGCAAGTATCCAGTACCCCTCACTCCATACATCTGCGTTTGATTGTACATTAAGTGCATTCATCGCTTCCATAACTCCAGCAATCATCGTGTTAAATGTATAACGTTCTGCAAAAACTTCTTCACTGCGTTTGAGTGCTTCGTAAACTTTTTTACGAGCAAGTTTTTCTTCCTTTTTTAAAGAAGCATGGTCTATCTTTGGTTTT
>JALSMC010000096.1 GCA_026987995.1 Sulfurimonas sp.
AAAGATTCTCTTGTGGAAGTTTTATCAAAGCCATGAGTCTTTTTTCCAATGAAACGCGATACAAGAGCTGATTTTATAAGCCCTTGCATATCTATGATAATGTCAAAGTTATCAAGTTGTTTTATTTTTTTGATAGTTTGGATTAAGAGCATTAGACTTTTTTCTTTTTTAGCTCTTTTGAGATTGATGGTATGAACTGTAGACACCTCAGGAAGTAGTGTCAAAAGAGGTGCAAAAACCTCTTCTGTTATCCATGTTATCTCTGTGTTTGGATAGTTGCGTTTTATAAACTGTAAAACTACAGCACTGTTGATTATATCACCGAGTGCTGAGAGCCGTACTATTGCAATTTTTTTAATATCTTTATTCATTAATGATATTATATCTAAGAAGTATAAATTAACTTCTCGTCTACTTTAGTTCCTTGTATCTCTACATAACGCATAGGGTACATGTCAAGGTCAAGTGGTCTAACAAAACCACGAGTCACTACCATTTTAGTATGGCCTAACTCTTTTACTGAGTCTATATGTTTGTGTCCAGAGAGTGTAAGGATAAGGTTATGGTATCTAAAAAGTCTTTTTTGTACTTCCTTAGTATTTCCCAGAACATACTTATGAATGTCCTTAGCTTCAGTACCACCCCAGTAGTTTGTATATGGATGGTGGTTTAAAATTATGGTAGGTTTTTTGTTCTGTAGTACTTTTTCTGCAAATGCCATTGTGTGCTCAGTATAAAGTCCATTGTTAACATCTTTTATACAGCTATCAAGACCTAAAACATTGTAGCCTTTTATATCAAGAAGCCAGTCATTACCAACTATATAAAGATTTTTGTTTTCTAAGAACATTGATTTAAACTCATTAGCATAAATTCCATCTTGAGGTTTAGGACTTGATTCTTTATTCCCTCGTACAACTAAAGCAGGGCAGTGAAGTGTTTCTATGATTTCTTTAAAAACCTCTGCATCTTTGTTACCTTTGACATTGTTGTTAAAGTTGTCACCACCAAACATTACAAAATCTAAATCTTTATAGTTTTCATTGATAAATGTAGCCATTAGTCTCATAGAGTCAACACTATCACTATCACTCAGATCCATATGAGAATCAGTAACATGAATAAATTTTAGAGTCTCTTCTTTAGTCGATGCTTGGGCAGCTAAAGGCATAGCACCTAATGCAAGGGCACCTTTTATAAAACCTCTTCTAGATATTTCTGACATTAAAATCCTTTTAGAATATAGAATACTTTAAGATATTATATCGGGCTATAGTTAATTATTAACTCAATTTTGTTACACTTGTTTTATATTTAACATAAATTTTACTAAGGAATTAAGTTATGGAATTAAGTTTTGAGATTATTTTATTTGTTATTGGCGGAATTGTTGTTGGTTGGTTTTTAAGTTTTATCAAATCAAGATTTGAAGTTGCAAAATATAAAAAAGAGATAAAAGAGTATAAAGAGCACTTAAATAGACAGATGAAAATCACTAATGAAGGTAGTAAAAGTCAAGAAGATGAGCTAAACAAACTTAAAAAAGAGAATGAAAATCTCCGTATCAGTGTGCAAACTTTAGGACAAAAACCAGGCCGTGCAGAACTTAGACTTCTCAATATTTATGATAGTGCACTACGAAAGATGCAGATGCGAGCACCAGGGTTTTCATCAGCATGGGAAATGTCACTACAAGAAGCAGAAACTGAGTATGAAGCAAATGAAACAGGGTTCAAATCAATCATAAAAAGAGTGTTTAAACCAAGTCTTTCTCAAACTACAGAACAAACACCTAAAGAAATTACTGATTTAGCATAAATTTGATATAATTCACACAATTTTAATTCAAAGGATTAAGTAATGGTAGCAGCAGACATAGAACTCTTTAGTAGAGGTCGTACAAAAGCTAGAGCTTATTTTTGTTACCTATTTGAAAAAAATATTCCAAATAGACTGCCTTCTTTAAGTGAGGAGATGATTCTTCCTCGTTTGCGTAAAATTAAGGCAGATTTAGAAAACTGCGAGGGTGTTTATCTATTAGATGCTCATGGGGTTCAGGTTACTCCTACATATACGGAAAATAAAGAAATTCCTGAAGATGTAGGAAAAATCCGTGCAAATCGTGCATACTATTACCGTGCAGTAAGAGAAGAGCGCTGTACTATTACTGACCCTTATCCATCTTTGATTACAGGTACTCTTACAGTTACCGCGTCAGTGCCGATTTTTTCTGAGACAGGTGAACTGAAATATGTAGCTTGTTTAGATATGCCTTTTGAAGCAGTACTTAAAATTTCTCATATGAATACTAAAGATGTGTTTTTCTCAAAACTATTTAAGTTCTCATATGCTGTTTTTGCATTTGCATTAATGGCAGTTTCTGTTTTGCTCTTTACTCATGCAATACAAGACTTTTTTACACAAAAAATTGGTCTGCATATATTATCAATCGATGCGATGTTCAAGGCAACAATTTTACTTACACTTTCTCTTGCGATATTTGATCTTGCCAAAACACTTGTTGAAGAAGAGGTTTTAGGACAACATAAAGAGCATAATATTTCAGGTCCGCATAAAACTATGGTGAAGTTTTTAGGAAGTATTATTATCGCGCTGTCTATTGAGGCACTTATGCTCGTCTTTAAATTTGCTCTTACTGATCCAAATAAGCTGATGTATGCTATTTATATTATTGGTGGCGTTTCACTTCTTATAACGAGTTTAGCAGTTTATATCAAGTTTACAAAAAGTAAACAATATAGAGAGGAGTCATGATAGGAATCGTTGACTATAAGATGGGTAACTTAGCGAGTGTTCAAAATGCCTTTAGTAAACTTGGAGAAGAGACAGTAGTTGAGAGCAATCCCGAAAAACTCAAAGAATACGACAAGTTAATTCTCCCTGGTGTTGGTGCATTTGGTGATGCTATGGAACATTTAAAAGAGTACAATATGATAGATGCTATTAAAGAATTTGCTCAAAGTAAAAAACCAATTTTAGGTATCTGTCTTGGTATGCAACTTCTTTTTGAGAGTAGCGAAGAGTTTGGTGAACATGAAGGACTTGGTCTTATAAAAGGTCATATAAAAGCTTTTGATGAGTCGAAATTTTCAGAGCCTTTAAAAGTACCACATATGGGTTGGAATAGAATGTTTACAAAAGAGCATCCACTCTTTGAGGGTTTAGATGAAAATCATTACCTTTATTTTGTACATACCTTTCATATAACAGGTGCAGATGAAAAAGATATAATTGGCGAAACAGAGTACGGTTACAAATTTACCTCTGCTGTAGCACACGATAATATTATGGGAATACAACCACACCCAGAAAAAAGCCATGAAAATGGACTGAAAATACTAGAAAATTTTATAAAACTATAGGAAATATACAATATGACTTTATACCCCGCAATTGATTTAAAAGATGGACAAGCAGTACGACTTACAAAAGGTTTGATGGATAGTGCAAAAATATACTCAAAGGAGCCACATGAACTTGTCAAAAAGTTTGAAGAGATGGGTGCTGAGTGGGTGCATTTAGTTGACTTAAACGGTGCCTTCGCAGGAGAACCTAAAAACCTCGATGCTATCATTAAAATCCGTGCAAACTGTAATGTAAAGTTAGAATTAGGCGGTGGTATTCGTGATGAAAAAACAATTCAAAAAATGTTAGAAATAGGCATTGACAGAATTATTTTAGGAAGTATCGCAGTAAAAGATCCTCAGTTTGTAAGAGATATGGCCGCTAAGTACCCCATAGCAGTTGGAATAGATGCCATTGATGGGTATGTAGCAGTTGAAGGTTGGGGCGAAGTAAGTGAGATGAAAGCGACGGACTTAGCTAAAGAGTTTGCAAATGCAGGAGTTGAAGCTATCATCTGTACAGATGTTGGTAAAGATGGAACTTTAAGCGGTGTAAATGTAGACTTTACACTCGATATAGCTCGTGCATCTGGTGTGAGTACTATTGCGAGTGGTGGCGTAAAAGATGCAAGTGATATTGAAGCACTTATCGCTACAAAAGAAGTTGATGGTGTGATTATAGGTAAAGCTTATTACGAAGGAAGACTTGATCTTTCTAAGATGTTTAAATTACTTGATTAATTGTAATCAAATGAAAATTTTGCTATTATTATAGTATTAAAATTTATAAATTATTATATAAAGGATTTCATTTGAAATTACTTGTTGTTGATGACAGCTCTACAATGCGTCGTATTATTAAAAATACTCTAGCTCGTCTTGGATATAAAGATATCTTAGAAGGTGCTGACGGTGTCGAAGGTTGGGCACAAATGGATTCAAATCCAGATATCGATATGCTTATTACAGACTGGAATATGCCTGAGATGAATGGTCTAGAACTCGTACAAAAAGTACGTGCGGATGAGCGTTTTAAAGATACTCCGATTATCATGGTAACAACAGAAGGTGGTAAAGCTGAAGTTATTACAGCACTTAAAGCAGGTGTAAATAACTACATAGTTAAACCTTTTACTCCTCAAGTACTTAAAGAAAAATTAGGTGCTGTTATGGGTGTTGCTCAGTAATGACAGAGCACTACTATCAGTTAGTAGTTACGCTTTCTTCTCACCACTCACTTTTTTCCGATTTTTTGTCAGATACACTGCCTGTAGGTTTTGAAGAAACAGATACAGGCTTTATTATAAGAAGTGAAGAAGACTTAGATACTATCATCTGGGGATTAGAGCAGTTTACAGAGGCTCTTCAAAAAGCACTTGGTGAGACTATTGAACTCGAATGTGAACAAACAAAACTTCAAAATAGTGACTGGGTAAAATCCTACCAGAGTAGTATAAAACCTTTAGCAATTGATAAGTTTTATATATATCCAACATGGGATAAACCAAATCCTGATTTAATTAACATTGTAATTGACCCTGCTTTAGCATTTGGAACAGGGCATCATCCAACAACTGCTTCTGCTCTTAGAGCAATATCTAAATATGTAAACGCAGGTGATAGAGTTTTAGATGTAGGCTGTGGTAGCGGAATACTTGGTATGGCTGCTATGAAGCTTGGTGCTACAGTTGATGCTTGTGATACGGACCCCATATCAGTTGAAAACTCAGTAGTAAATGCGAAACTCAATGGTTTGGCTTTTAATCGTATTTGGGAAGGTTCTTCTTCTTTAGTTGATGATAAGTACAACTTTGTAGTAGCAAATATTGTTGCGGATGTTCTGACATTTATCGCTAAGGACTTAAAAAAAGCACTAGAAGAAGATGCTATTTTAGTTCTCTCAGGGATACTTGATAAGTATGAAGGCAAAGTGTTAAACTTCTATAAAGATTGTGAAGTGATAGAAAAAATAGCTCAAGATGAATGGGTTACTTTAATTTTAAAAAGAAAATAAAAAGAGATAAATAATGGCTGATAACGAAAACAAAAACGACAATAATAACTTTTTTAACAAAAACCCTTTAGTAACATTTGCAATTTTTTCAGTTGTAATAATTGGTGTATTTAAAATGCTTGTAGGTGATGGCGCAAGTGTTAATGGTGCTGCATTAGGAAACACAAGTAAAAGAGTTCAGCAAGTAAGCTACTCAGAACTTAAATCTTTAGTAGATTCTAAAAGTGTAAGTAAGGTAGAAATAGGGCAGAGTTATATTAAAGCAACTGCTTCAGATGGTGCTACTGTTTATACTACTCGCATAGTCAAGGGTGATACAAAACTTGTTGAAGCACTTGATGCTAAAGGTATTGAGTATCAAGGTTTTTCAGAAACAAACTGGTTTACAGAGATGTTTGGATGGTTGTTTCCATTTTTGCTTATCATCGGTATTTGGATGTTTTTTGCTGGACGCATGCAAAAGAGTATGGGTGGCGGACTTCTTGGTATGGGTAACTCAAAGAAAATGGTTAACTCTGAAAAACCAGATACAAAGTTTGATGATGTTGCCGGTGTTGAAGAAGCGAAAGAAGAAGTTCAGGAGATAGTTGATTTTTTAAAATATCCTGCTCGTTATGTTGAAATAGGAGCTAAAATTCCTAAGGGTGTACTACTAGTTGGTAGTCCTGGTACAGGTAAAACTCTTCTAGCAAAAGCAGTTGCAGGTGAGGCAGAAGTGCCTTTTTTCTCTGTAACGGGTTCTAGTTTTATTGAGATGTTTGTTGGTGTTGGTGCTGCACGTGTTCGAGATTTGTTTGAACAGGCTAAAAAAGATGCTCCGAGTATTATATTTATTGATGAGATAGACGCCATCGGTAAAAGTCGTGCAAGTGGTGCTAATATGGGTGGAAATGATGAACGAGAACAGACACTGAATCAACTTCTAGCAGAGATGGATGGTTTCGGTACAGATACTCCAGTTATCATTTTAGCAGCTACTAACAGACCTGAGATTTTAGATCAGGCACTTCTTCGTCCAGGGCGTTTTGATAGACAAGTTCTTGTTGATAAACCTGACTTTGAAGGTCGTGTAAAAATTCTTAAAGTGCATATGAAAAATGTTAAAATGGATAAAGATGTAGATGTTGAAGAAGTGGCACGTTTGACTGCTGGTTTAGCAGGTGCAGATTTAGCGAACATTATCAACGAGGGTGCATTACTTGCAGGACGTAAAAGTCAAAAAACTGTAAAACAAAAAGATTTATTTGAGTCAGTTGAGCGAGCATTAGCTGGTCTTGCTAAAAAGTCTCGTCGTATTAATCCTAAAGAGAAAAAAATAGTTGCTTACCACGAGAGTGGACATGCACTTTTAGCTGAGACAACAGTAGGTGCTAAAAAAGTATCTAAGGTCTCGATAGTTCCTCGTGGACTTGCAGCACTAGGTTACACTCTAAATAAACCAGAAGAAAACAGATTTATGATGCAAAAGCATGAGCTATGGGCTGAAGTAGATGTTCTTCTTGGTGGTCGTGCAGCTGAAGAAGTATTTATTGGTGAGATCTCAACTGGTGCTGGTAATGACCTTGAACGTGCAACTGACATTATAAAGTCAATGGTTCAGACATATGGTATGAGTGATATCGCAGGGCTTATGGTGTTAGAGAAATCAAGACAATCATTTTTAGGTGGTGTTCAACAGTCTTCTCGTGAATATAGTGAAAAAATGGCTGAAAATATGGATGAGTTTATCAAGTCATCACTTGCTCAACATTATGAAGTTGTTGTGGCTCGACTTAAAGAGTATAGAGATGCTATTGAAGATATGGTTGCATTACTTTATAAAAAAGAAAATATCACGGGCGAAGAAGTTCGTGAAATTCTTATTAACTTTGAGAAAAAGAATAATATGGAATCCAAAGTTGATGGGGCATTGGATGAAATATCTGAAGAGTTAAAAGTAGATGCTTCTATGATAGATAAGTCTCAAGTGCAGAGTGATGCAGAGTAACTTACTCCCCTTAGCTAAAGAAGGTATCCCATACTTTCTTTCTAGTGTACTGCTCTTAGTGCTGGCTTTAGTATTTGACTTAGACTTTTTATCTTTTATATTCTTGTGTAGTACTCTCTTTATAGCTTATTCTTTTAGAAATCCAGAACGAGCACTTTGCACACTGGAATCCACTAGCTTTTTATCTCCTGTAGATGGAATCGTTCAAAGCATTCAAGAACTAGAAAATCACCAATATGCATATAAAATAGAAATTCAAAGTGGCTATACGGATGTATCAGTTTTAAGAGCTCCATCGAATGCTACTGTAAGTAAATTCATTAAAAGAAATGGAACAAGAACCTCAAAAAATTCTAAACTTTTTGAAATACTCAATGAAAATATAGAGATACACTTTACTACAAATGAAGATAATACATTTAAAGTTGTCCATAGACTCCAAAGAAGTTTTGCCCCTCTTTTTATTGACTTAGATGATACTCAAAAACTTCTTCAAACTGCAAGATATGGACTGATGCTAAATGGCCTGACAACTATTTATCTCCCTCAAAACTTTAGGGTTAACATCACAATAGGCTCAGAGCTTAAAGCTTCTGAGTCACTTATGGGTTATTTTTCTTAAATAATAACTCGTTAGTATTTATTTCAAAGTCGAAGAAATTTGATGAAAATCCATCTTTTTCTATTCTTGAGAGTTGGATAACTGCACCTCGATTATTTTTAGCTTCTAAATAAAGTAGAGCTAATGCATAACGACTCTCATAAAAACTATTGTTTTTCAGTTTTGATAACTCAAGCAATGCTATTGCATTTTCATGATGCTCTGCTGCAGTAGATGCGACAGCAGCTAAAAAGAGTGTGTATGAATCCTGTACCTTTAGTTCATCTATTATATGATTATAAAGAGTATATGACTCTTCAAAGTGTTTATCAAAGAGTGAGGCTAAGGCTAAAGCACTTTCTATCTCGTAAGTCTCAGAACTTGTAGTTTCTAGTTCATTTTTAAGTTGCTGTCGTAAGAAATAGAGTCTTCCTATTATTAGGTTCTCTTGTACATATAAGTAACGGGTAATGTAGGGTCCATAATATAAATCTTTGAAACTAAACTCTATATCTTTTAAATAGTTTAAAACACTGAATGCATACTCTTTTGTTTTGAGTTTTGAAAAATGAGAATCGATATATAAGAGATGCGGAAGTATCTCATCTGGAAGAAGTATAGTGAGTGTTTGACTGGCTTTTTTAGCAACTTGCATTTTGTTTAGTTTTAAGGCGATGATTGTGTCAAGTAGAAGATACAAAGGTCTCTGCTTATAATCTTTATCTAACCAATCAACAGCAGAGAGGTAGTTGTTGTTACTTAGAAATAACAGTGTTTTATATAAATCTTTTTCTTCGCTAGCCTCTTCATCATTTACTGCGTTTGTAATTATTGAGCGGATTTTTTTAGAGTCTTTGTTCATAAGTTGACTGGTCATTATCGCATAAATTCCAGAGAGGTAGTTTTTTGCATCTAAATAATATGAACGTAAAAAGTGCTCATTCGCCTTCTTTATATCTCCCATCTGTGCATAGGTTAGGGCTAAGTTGTACTGTAAGATAGAGTGCTTAGGTTGCACTTTTACTAAAGCCTGTAAATCACGGTTTGCATCGCGTATCTTTAAGCTAAGTGCTTTTTTTATAGCCTTTGTTATTCCAATATTTACATTCGATGATGCAGAATTTGTCTTTAGATACTGTTTTGCTGATTGAATATTATCTATATAAATGTTTGCGTTTCCTTTACGAATATAGCTAATAGTTTGGTTGGCATTAAATATTTTATAGGGAGAAAAAGCAAATACTTTCTGATAAATAGTATTTTTTGAATTTAAAATAGTACTTCTATAGTGCTGTTGTGCTTTTTCTACATCAAATAACGAAGCTTTTAATTTTACTTTTATTGGATAGTGTGTATAAACTTCATCTGGATACATGTCGGTAATATTCTTTATCATGTTTGCAGCTTTTTGTGTATGACCTAGTTTGATATTTATAAGACCAAGGGCGAGTTGCGACTTTACAGGTTGAATATTTTTAATTATAGCTTCATCAAAATGATTGATTGCAAGTATAAAATCTCCTACTCTTGCATAGAGTAGTCCTAGACTAAAATCATCTAAATCATTAAAGTTTTTCTCCATTGCCTCAATGGCCATATAGTCATTTTCATAAAGTGCATTTATCTTTGCACTCAAGTTCTTTTGAACGTTTGGATACTCAGAGGAAGTAGAGTTTTTGAGTGAATTTAATGCATTTAAATAATCTTTTTTATAGTAGCTTATAAGTGTGAAGTAATATGAATACAGAGGAGAGTTGACTTCATAAGGCAAATAAGCATATGCAAGGTCAATATAATAATGAAAGCTCTTCTTATCTTTTAGATGTAGTGCACAAACAGCAGCATTTATAGCACTGACACATCTTTTCTCATCGCTTTTAATAGCTTTGGAAAAAGTTTTAAAAGCTTGTTCATATTGTTCGTTTTTAAGTTGGGCAACTCCTAGATTATATTCTGATATCGCTTCGCTGTAGTGTGCTATATCTGCATATAAAGAGAGTGCTTTTTCTTTGGAACCATTAGTATAGAGATAGTTTGCTTTTGCAATCATATTTTCTAATTTACTGGGTTCTACGATAGGAGTGTAAGGCTTTGCAAGTTTTTCATCTAAAAAATCAACATCCAAAAGCATACTCTCTTCTTCTGCTGAAGTTAAATTTAAAAAAGTCACAATGATAATTATAATGAGCACTAAGGCTAAAAAAGCGAAGATGATTGGTTTTTTAAGTGTTGAACCTGATGCTTCTTCTTCATCAATAGCATCTGTTGTATGGGAATCTTCTATAGCTCCACTATCATCAATAATTATTATCTCTTCTTCTAGCTCTGCCATTAAAAACCTTATCTATATTTCTAATTTATTATAGCAAAAATAGTACCTTATCTATATACGCAATAGTTTGAGTGAGGTTAAAGTTTTATAATTCATTAGAATTACTTTTTATACACCAAGTAAATTACACTTATTATAACTATACTTCCATTATAATTTATCCAAAAGGAAACCCTATGTATACAGTATTAATGGAAGAAGAGTGTAGCTGCTTTAAAAAAAGTGAATACACAAATAACAATACATTTGAAACACAACAAGAAGCATATCAGTATGCAAATATTTTAGCTGAGTTTATGAATGAAGAATTCTGCAGTCGACATACTTTTACTTCTCAAATAGCTGAAAATAATCACTTCGTTATAAGAGTTGCACCAAATGCAACAAATGTTTCAGGATGTAGTACAGGTGTATCATGTAATGATGGCTGTGATTCGACTGATGACTGGGCACTTGAAAATACTGAGACAGAAGGTTGTGGTACAGGCTGTGGTTGTTCTTAAATCTTTACCGCATCTAAGTTAGAGTATAATAGTAAATCTTAAAATTAGGAGTCATATCATGACAAAAGAAAACCATGTAAAGTTAGAAGCATTAAGCCCTCAAGGTAAAAATGCTTACGTTAGTGCTAAAGGTCGTATTTTAGAGGCTTTAAGGAAAATGGACCTGTTTGAAGGTGTCTCTTTATCAGATGAAGAGAAAACAACGATTTATGAGTTGCTTAACGAAACAGCATTTTTAATGCAAAGTGAAGAAGATAAGTAAAGAGTGGTTTGCACTCTTTACTTACATGTCTAAATAAGGCTTTAAAACTTCAGGAATATCTATACTTCCATCTTCATTTTGATTATTTTCCATTATAGCTACTAATGTACGACCTACTGCTAGAGAACTTCCGTTTAGTGTGTTTACAAAAACATTTTTCTTTCCATCTTTATATCTTATTTTTGCTCGTCTTGCTTGGAAGTCTCTTGTGTTACTTATTGAGCTTATTTCACGGTATTGATTTTGTCCTGGTAGCCACACTTCGATGTCTGTAGTTTTTGCGGCACCAAAACCTAAGTCACTTGTACAGAGTTGCATTAGTCTATGTGGTAACTCTAGTGCTGTTAAAATATCTGAAGCACACTCTATCATCTCGTTAAAAATAGTATCGCTAGTCTCTGACTTGGTTATACATACTAACTCTACTTTATGAAACTGGTGCTGTCTTATCATACCACGAGTATCACGACCGGCAGCTCCTGCTTCTTTTCTATAACAAGAGGTATAACCTGTCATTTTTATAGGGAGTTTATCATAAGGGATGATTTCACCCTGAAAAAGATTTGTAAGTGGTACTTCAGCAGTAGGAATCAAGAACATGTCTTGTCCTTCTATCTTGTATAAGTCATTTTCAAACTTTGGAAGTTGTCCTGTTCCTTCTAGTGCAGTACGGTTAACCATATGGGGAACACTTACTTCATGATATCCGCGTTTAGAGTTAAAGTTAAGCATAAAGTTTATTAGTGCACGTTCGAGTTTTGCACCCATGTCAAAAGAGACACTAAATCGACTCCCAGATAGTTTTGCCCCGCGTTCAAAGTCTATCCAGTTGTTTTGTTCTGCTAGTTCCCAGTGCTCTTTTGGCTTAAATGTAAACTCTTTAGGTGTAAGAACTTTTTTTATCTCGATGTTGTCATTTTCATCAGTTCCATCAGGAACAGAATCATCAGGCATGTTTGGAACACTCATCGCTAGTGCTTCTAGTATAACTTGAGCTTCGCGTTGGACTTCTAATGCAGCATCAACTTTAAGATTGTTAGCTTCTATGCGTGCTTTTAGCTCATTGATGTCTTTACCTTCGCGTTTGTAAACACCAAACTCTTTACTCATCGCATTACGAGCGGCTTGGAGTTCTTCAAAGGCTACTTTTGCAACTTTAAGAGTCTCGTTTTTTTCTTTTAGGTCACCAAGCAGTTCCGCACTGACACCTTTTCTCATAAGTTTTTTACTTAAACCATCGAAATCTTTTTGTAATAATTTTAAATCTATCATATTTATCCTTGAGTTATGCTAATATATCTTTAGCTACTTGAAATTGGTTTGCTGTCATTAGGTGTATCTTTGGGTGAAGTGCTTTTATCTCATCAAAAAGAGTTTTACTTAGCTCAAACCCTACTTTGTACTCTTCTTCAGCACCACTTTTATTTGCTATGCGAAGTCTCTCTAACCAAATGTGCAGTTCTGAGTTTAGTGATAGGAAAGATTCCGAAAATAAGTTCCGCTTTTTTCTTGTCAGGACAGCACTCTGCATTTGCATTATCACGAAGTTCTAGAAGAAGTTTTGCACTTTCTAAATCATAGACAGGTTGAGTGATGATGCCAATTGCTCCATGCTTTATCTTTTTTTGTATCTTTTTTTGCAGTGTTTTAGGGTTCTTTGCATAAGAGTTTACTACGGCAAATGCAGAAATCTCTTTTGGTTGGTGCTTAAGAGGTTTTCCCGCATAATCCATTCCTGCATTAAATGCAGAGATGATGTCAAGTAAAAGTGTACTATCACCTTCAAAAACACCTTTTGTATGGGGTTGATCACTCATAGTTGCAGGGTCACCAGTGAGAGCTAAAATTGCACGAATGTCCACTTCGTTTGCACCTAAAAGATCGGACTGAAGTGCTATTTTATTTCTATCGCGCATTGCCATCGTTGCTATTACAGGTTTATTGAACCTGTCTTGTAACATTTTAGCTGCAAAAAGTGCATTGTATTTTAGTTTTGCCAAAGGATTGTCAGTAGTTGAAAATCCATCTACATACTTGTCAAGTTCTAACTCCGCAATCTTTTCTATGGTAGGAGCAAAAAGAGGGGAGTGCCCTGGAGTTGTTTCTAGTGTAATATATGTATCATTATTTAACTTTTCTATTAAAGTTTCAAACAAATAAAAGTCCTCGTCAGGGTTTTTAGAGCAACCCTTAGTTATAATATCGCAATTATAACAAAAGAGAGAAGATTTAATGCTAAAACTAGCTGTATTTGATTTTGATTCTACACTTATGGACGGAGAAACGATTGATTTCTTTGCGACCGAGCTTGGAATCGGCGAAAAAGTAGCCAAAATAACTGAAGAAGCGATGAGTGGAAGACTTGATTTTTTTGAGTCTTTGCAACAAAGAGTTGGACTTTTAAAAGGGCTTGACTATTCAGTCGTAGAAAAAATAAGCCAAAACTTGCCTTTCATGCCAGGTGCAAAAGAGACCATAGCTGAGCTTAAACGCAGAGGTTTAACAGTTGTATGTTTCTCCGGTGGGTTTAGAAGTGCTACAGGACATGCAAAGGGTATCTTAGGTTATGATGCAGACTTCTCAAATGTGTTACATGAAAAGAACGGTAAACTTACAGGTTTAGTCGGTGGAGACATGATGTTTTCACATTCTAAAGGTGATATGTTGGAGCGTTTACAAAACATCTTAGGTATAAGCCAAGAAGAAACATTAGTATGTGGTGATGGTGCAAATGACTTGAGTATGTTCGCTCATGCAGGAACTCGCATAGCATTTTGTGCTCGCCCTGTTTTAGAAGCAGAGGCAAACATCATCATAAAAGAGAAAGACCTTACTTTAATATTGGAGAAAATATAATATGTTAGAAAACACAGTGTGGAGACAATACCACAAAGAAAATACATTTAGAGAAAGACTAGCTGAATGCTGCGTTTTAGACTCTATGGACTTGATTTTAGAAGATAAAGAACTCTATGGTATCTTAAAAGCAAAACTTACAAAAAAAGAGTTAAAACTATTTGCTATGGAGAGTGCTAAGATAGATGATGCAAAAATAAAAGAAGAGTTCTCTTATGATGACAAAGAATTTGAGCAAGCAAAGTTTAAACTCTTCAAAAAACTAAAACAAGATAAAACAAGACTTGATTTTAAAGAGTCTTCAAGAGATAGACAAGCGTAACAAAAGAAACCTGAAAGTTAATTTTTTGTCTGAGTGCATAAGATTAATCTATTATTTATATAATTATGTGTAGTATATCAATAGACATATTAAAAACAAAAAGGAAATTAAATGAAAAAAACAACTTCATTATTACTAGCCGCTATGGTAGCTGGGTCAGTTTTCACTACAAGTGCGATGGCTGATGCAAAAAAAGGTCAAAAATACTATCTTAAAAAACTAAAAGTTTGTAAGAAAGATGGTCTTAAAAATGGTGCTGTTTTCGCAACTAAGCATTCACGTCAAGAATGGGCTAGCATTAAAGATGCAGGTAAGCTTCAAGACGAGTGGAAATCAATCTGTTCTCACGGTGTGAAGAAAATTAACAAAATGAAAGAAAAAGATATCAACAATCTTTATGACTTTGTATGGAAATATGCATCTGATGGTGAAGTACCATCTTGTGGTTAATCTCTAACTCTCTATTCTAAGGGCTTTTAGCTCTTAAGGATACTCAAGGTGTCCCCTTGGGTGTCTTCCTTTCTTTTTAAACCTCTTTTTTACTAGATTTTACATTTTCTTAATAACAAATATCTCAATCCCATACTTCCGAGCAATAACATCAAGCCTTTTGAGATACCTCTCATCCTTCCCATCATCCACGATAAGCCCTACAGCAGGTCTCCTTCCTGTCATATGTGCATAGTAAAGAGACTGTCCTATACTCTCAGCCCACTTCTTTGCAAAGTCTACTTCTATGGCATATTCGTTTGTAAGACAATCAACTCTTGTTCTATCGTTAAGCACAACTTCCATCTCACCACCAAGCTTATCACAGAGTTGTGTTTGGTAGTGCTTCTCATGGTACTTTTTCTGAGTAGATGAACAAGCCACAAAGAGAAATGGAATAAGCAAGATAAATATGATTCTCATAAGCATATCTCTAAACCTTTAGAGAGAGTTGTCTGATTCTCTCTTCTAGGGCATCTTCTCTTTGTCGCTTATCAGACTCTCTTATTTCTTCTTCAATAGAGTTGATGATATCTCTTTTGACTGCAGCAACAGCCACTACAGCTTTAGGTGCATTTTTTATAGCACAACCTGTTGCAGTAAATGCCAGCTTAGTAAGAGAAGCCCCAAAGCCAAATATACTGCCTACAACATGCATCTTAGTTTTTCTTTCATCTGCAAGTGTATCAAAACAGCTCCCTAGTTTACGAACACTATCTTCAGCACCATTAAAAAGTTTGTCACAATCATTCATCACTTATCCTTCATATATTTTTGCATAATCAAATCACTCTGAGTATAGAGTCTCTCTTTAGCAAGTATCTTCTCTTTTTTCTCATCTACTACAACACTTTTCTTCTCTATCTTCTCCACTGACTCAAATGGATTTGAAGCTATGTTTACTATGCGAAGCACTCTAAAGAGAATGAGTGCTAAAAGAGTAGGTATAGTTATCCACTT
This sequence comes from Sulfurimonas sp., assembly GCA_026987995.1. Lineage (GTDB taxonomy): Bacteria > Campylobacterota > Campylobacteria > Campylobacterales > Sulfurimonadaceae > Sulfurimonas. The sequence goes on from JALSMC010000096.1 coordinate 15,692, forward strand.
CACAAGTAGCAGTGCATATACAGAAAACCCTGTAGCTACACTTATCAAATCTCCAATCATAAAACTAAAAAGTATCAAAGAGGCTATAAACATAAAGAGCCATATAAAGTGCTTTTTAGCCTTTTTATAAAGAGATGCTGCAAAGATATACTTAAATACTCTAAACATCTTACACCCCTACCAAAAGAGAGATAGCAAGTGCAAACGCAGTACCTTTTGCAAAACCTTGGATACCATTCATCATATCTTCTACTTTTGCAGCAACAAGAGTCTCTATATCTATGTCACTTACTTCGTCTATGTTGATGCCTTTTTCAAAGAGGCGCTCTTTTACCTCTGCATATGCTCTATCTCTTAGTAGAGACTCTAAACTTTTTTTACCTTCTGTGTATGTAGTTTGAATAGTTTCTATCATCACTTACTCCTTATATACCAGTCAAAAGACTGATAGCTATTCCTATGCCTATACCAGCACCCACTTTTTTAGTATCGCTCTTGAGTATCTCCATCTCATCAGCTACAAGAGAGTCAAACTCAGACTCTATGAGTTGCCTGTAGTCTATGCCTTGCTTTTGGAGCTTTTTTATTATGTTGGCTCTGGCGTACTTTTTGGTTTCGGTTTCTATGCTTTGTGTGATTTCTTTAAACATATCTAACTCCTTTTGGGAGGATAGTTACGATAGCATTTTCTCTATATATTGCTCTAAAGTTTTCAAACCCAGGAACTACTATAGGTCTTGCTCTACTGTTAGGGACAACATCCATAAATAGTTTAGTGAGGTATCTCATAGCAAAGTCTACATCCATTGGTGTGTAGCTTGACTTGTTCATGACTCTTTGTAAAAACCTTTGTGCTGCGTGTGATGTGATATGCATTTATAATCTCCTAGTTTAGATAGGAGTATTATATTTGAAGGAGAGGACATATTTTGTCTATATTATAATTAATAGTTTGTTTGATTCATGTATTTTATCAAAATCACATCTGAAGTTCTTAACATTATTTTATGCCCATAGATATATTTAGATAAAGTAGTGAACTCTCTCTGCTCTTCTGGATTATCGCTATTTTTGAATTTAACAAACTTCTCAACAAATATTGTACTTTTAGAGAAGTTTACAGTGATTTTTAAGATGATAATTAGTAGAAATCCAGTAAAAGCATAAAATAATGTCAAAAGTGATTCTTCTTTAGCGTCTAACACCAACAGTGAAACAACCAAAGAGTAAAATGATAATAAAATAAGTAAAATCACAAAAATCGAACGATACCTTTGACTCTCAGCACTTACTAACACCTGATAGTCGTAATCCTCTACAGTAGTGATATCTATATTTAGATGCTTTAGAACTTCTTCTGTCTGCTTTATCGCCCTGTTTTCAATAACTCTCTCTAATCCTGAAAAGATTTTATGCCTAATAGACTTGTACATTGTTCTTAGTTTATTCATGGGTAATGCTCCTGTAATTGAGTACATATTCTACAAGAAGCATTAGTCGTATTTTGTCTGTAAAGTTATTTTTAATAAAAATTAAGAATTTAAATTGTTTAGATATAATTCATTAAAATTAACTATGGACAGAATATGGTTATAAAAGTATATAAAATACGATAATTTAAAAGTTTAAGGAAAGAAATATGGGTGATTGGGAAGATGTATTTGGAAGTCAAATAAGCCTAGATGATTTAAAAGATGGAGGTCCTTGTGATGATATATGGGAACAAAAAAAAGAATTAAGAGAAGAATATGAAGAGGATCTAAGAAAAGGTAAGTTTTCTGACCCAAAACCTTATCATAATAGTAAAATTCATAAAATTGGATTTAATAATTTTAAACCTTTTGGAGAGAAACTACAAACTTTCTCTAAAAAACCTATTACCTTAATATATGGTCCGAATAGTATTGGTAAATCAAGTTTTATACACATGAATGCATACAGTAGATATATGCATAAGACTAAAAATTTAAATTTACTACAAACAGATATGTTTGGTGACAATATTAACCTAGGTGGATTTTCAAAATTTATTCATAAGAGAGATAAAAGTAAAAAACTAACTCTTGAGTATGAGTTTGAAGACTGTAGTGAAGCAATTATTGATTATTTAGATATTAATCAAAACATTTCAGAGGATATGTTGAAAGCTCTTGAAAGTTTTTCTATTTCTGAAATAGAAACTATAATAAGGACATCTGATAAATATATATTTGAAGTATTTACAGATGCAAATATTGTACAAAGCACAAGTTTTATTCGCTCACCAATAGATGGATATGGAAGTGGTGTAAAGGTCAAAAAAGAACCTGACTACGAGAAACAAATAGAGCTTTTACGAGTAAAAAGAAGAAGTAACGGCCTTTGTAATACAATTTACCAAAAAGAGATAGATTTATCAAAAATTAAGATATCACAAAAATTATTGGAGAAATCCTATGTTTTTTCAGGCCATTATACAGTGGTTACTGAAGGCGACAGTAATCTTAATACATGTAATATAAATAGGATGAAGCATCATGTTTTTTTAGATAAAAACAGGAAGTTTATTAACGAAGATACAAAAAATCATTTTATTTCAGATGTGCTAATTCCATTGTATATAAATCAAGCAAAACTGCTTTGTATAAAAGCTTATTCCATTTGTGGAAAATTTTCAGATATTGAGATTACTGAAGTAGCAAAAAAGACAAAAGAAATCATTCTAGATTTACTTTCTGATATGCAGTTCTTGTCATCTTTGCAAAGTATTAATGTTTCATTGAAAATTTCTGCAAATCTTATGTATGAATTCGAAACAGATAAAATAGTAGTATCTGATGTTTCCTATTTTATAGAAAATGAACTTTTTGATCATATAAAATCTGGTGTCGAGTATTCTGAAAGTAAAATAATGAAACAAATGAACCATTATAAAAGACAGTCAAAGATTCAAGGGTGGATGGGTTCCATGGAAGACTTTAGTTATAAAGTCCCTAATATTTTTGAAAATATATCCACTAAATTATTTAATAAAATATATAAACAACCAAACTATTCGATAGTAGGAAACAGCAGATCGGGATACCATAAAAACAATTTTCATGAATCCTCAGTAGATATATTATTCTTATCTTTTAAATCAGGATACGATAATCTAATAGGTGCTTTCAATGATATGCTTGGATTAGATGAGATGCAGTACATTGGTCCCCTCAGGTTTTATCCTGAACGTGACAGTACTTTTAAAGAACTAGATTCTGATGAATCA
>JALSMC010000097.1 GCA_026987995.1 Sulfurimonas sp.
AAACTTCTTCCATCATAATCATTTCCTTGGTATATTATATTCATTGGCATTTCTTTTAGCTCATGACTTCTCGTGTATATTTTACTATGATAGTGGAAAGTTCCAAGATTTAACATAAATATATTTAGTTAAAATGTTATAATAATACAGATAGTTATATGAATAAATTTCAAGTAAATTATAAACAAAATAAATAAGTTAGAAGGTCATACCATTGAATACTGCACAAAATAAGAAACAAAAATTTATACTAAAACTTTTTCCAGAGATTATGATAAAAGGTTCATCAGCCAAGCGGCAGATGGTGGGGCAACTCTACACTAACCTCCTCTCTATCTTTGCGAAAATATCTTCAAATATTGAAGTAAAAAAGTTCTCAGACAAGATGGAAGTACTATGTCCAACTCAAGTACTACCGGAAGTACGCCAGCGTTTACTTGATACATCAGGTATAGAGCAGATACTTGAAGTAATACAGTTTGATGACATGGATACACTCGATAAGATAAAAGTTAAAGTGGGTGAACTTGTCATTGATAGCCTCAATGAGAAAACTTTTGTAGTTCGTGCTAAGCGCTCAGGAAAACATGAGTTTACTTCTATAGAACTAGAGAGAACTGTTGGGGGTTATCTTTTAGCACACTCAAATGCAACTAAAGTACAAATGAAAAATCCAGATGTAACCATAAGCATGGAACTAATCCAAAACCAGCTTAATATGATAACGACAAAATATAAAGGCTTAAGTGGTTTTCCTATAGGAACACAAGGGGATATCCTCTCTCTTATGTCAGGTGGATTTGACTCAACTGTTGCTTCATACCTTACTATGAAACGCGGTATAAAAACACACTTTATCTTTTTTAATCTTGGTGGAAATGCACATGAAATAGGTGTAAAACAAGTAGCCTTATATCTTTGGAATAAATTTGGTTCTTCTCATAAAGTAAAGTTTATTACGGTTGATTTTGAAGATGTGCTTACTGAGATATTTCGCTCTACTCCTCCTGCATACATGGGTGTTACACTCAAACGTCTAATGCTCATGGCAAGTGAAAAAATAGCGGATGAGATGGAGATAGATGCTCTTCTTACAGGTGAGAGTGTTGCTCAAGTTAGTAGCCAAACGCTACGTAATCTTGCCATCATAGATGAAGTATGCTCAAAACTAATTCTGCGTCCGCTCTCAACGATGAACAAACCTGAGATAATGTCTATAGCAGACGATATTGGTACGAGACACTTCGCAGAAGCTATGCCTGAGTACTGTGGTGTTATCTCTCAAAACCCCATCACACACGGTTCTTTTAAACGCATGGAAAAAGTAGCACTGAAGTTTGATTATGATGTTCTAAGTAAAGCAGTAGAAGAAGCACAGCATATATATGTACATCAGATTGTTGATGATGTTAATACTCTTGAGGCCGTAGAAGTCGTAAGTGATTTAAGCTCAGGCGAGTATATTGTTATAGATATCCGTGAAGATTCAGAACCTATAAAAACATCAGTTGAGACACTTCAGATACCTTTTCACAAATTAAAAAAAGAGTTTCCCACACTTCCACAAGACAAAGAGTATCTTCTTTACTGTGATAAGGGTATACTGAGTCAACTCCATGCACAATACCTTAAAGATGAAAGTAACTATGAAAACATAAGAGTATATCGACCTCAGTAGACTAGCTTAACTAAAGGATTATATATGCAACTTTTTCTCATTTTACTTGGTGCAGTACTTGGCCTTACTTATGGTCAGTACTACTTCGGGTTTATATTTTCCCAAAAAATCTGTCTTTTTGCAGGCTTAACTCTCATAATGCCAACACTTTTTAATGTAAAACTTACAGATGTTAAACTGTTTCTTGAGTATAAAGGTGTTCTCTTTAAAGGTTTTTTAGTAAACTACATACTATTACCTCTTGTCGCTCTTGGCATAGGGCTTTTAACAGATAACTACGGCATAGCAGCAGGACTCTTTTTGCTTTCTGTTTTAAGTGGTGGTGGTATGGTCATGCACTGGATTAAAAAGTCAAAAGCTGACACATCTTTAGGTTTTATCTTACTTTTTATAAACCTTATGTTTATCTCTTTTTCTCTTTTAATGTTACATCAGTTTGGCATATATACTTCTGATTATTTTGATGAGTCATATCTTGATGGTGTAAACATGAGTAACTTCGCTAGAGCAGCACTAATTTTACTTATCGTTGTACCATTTGTTGTGAGTCGATTTGTTATGCTTGTAAAACCACTACAAAGCTTCATAACGGACAAACGCAGCTACATAAGTAAAGCCAGTATTTTTGTCATCGTCTTTTATCTTTTTGGATTACAAAGCTCACAACAACTTTTTGACTTGTATGATTTTGAGCCAGAACTCATAACTGTATCTATTATTGCTGTTATCGGGTTTTACATAGCTATATTTGTACTCTCCAAACTCATCTATAATCTTGATTCACCTCAAGAAAGAGCAGCTTTTTGGCATTCTGTCACTCGCTATATAACTCTAGCACTCATCATCTCAACGTTCTCAACATCTTCTTTTGGTGTTTCTATGCTATTGCCAATTATGTTTGCATATATTGTACAGATTCCATTTGCAGTACTTATTGATAAGTATGTTTTTAAAGAGGGAAAGTATATAAAAGAAGAAGTCTAAACTAAGGATTACCCTAGTTTAGAAGTGATAGCTGTCTCAACATCAGAGATGTCAGCAGTTCCATCAACTGTAATGTAAGTAAGTGTACTTATCTCTTTTGCTTTAGCTTTGTAGTAAGTAACAAGTGGTTCTGTAAGGTCATGGTACACCTTAAGACGATCAAGGACAACATCTTCTTTGTCATCAGGACGTTGTACTAACTCTTCGCCAGTTACATCATCTCTGCCCGCTACTTTTGGTGGGTTATACTCTAAGTGGTATGTTCTACCACTTGCAAGGTGAGCACGACGACCACTCATGCGTTTTACAATCACTTCATCAGCCACATCTATCTCTATTACAGCATCTATCTCGATACCTGCATTTGTAACTGCATCTGCTTGAGGAAGAGTACGTGGAAAACCATCAAGTAAGTAACCATTTTTACAGTCATCTTCAGCGATTCTATCTTTAACAAGACCGATGATAATCTCATCCGTTACAAGTTGACCAGAATCCATAGCGGCCTTAGCCATCTTGCCCATCTCGGTTCCCGCTTTTATAGCAGCTCTAAGCATATCACCTGTTGAG
>JALSMC010000098.1 GCA_026987995.1 Sulfurimonas sp.
CAACTAGAGCTTTACTCAAAACCACTCGCACTTAATAAAAACCATAAAATGACACCACTTCTGCTAGACCTTATAAAACAAGAGGGTTTAGAACTACTTACATGGAGTAAGCGAGCAAAAAGTCTACAAGACAGAGTGGCGTTTGTGAACGAACACTTAGATGAGCCTATGGAGTCTTTGAGTGATGAGAATTTACTTGCTACTTTAGACACTTGGCTTGAACCTTTCATGTCAGATATAAAATCACCTAAGATGTTGGAGTCTTTAGAACTCTACCCCATGTTACTAGCAACTCTCTCGTGGGAAAATCAACAGCGACTAAGTAAACTCGCACCCGAAAAAGTGGCTGTTCCAAGTGGCTCAAATATTTTCATAGACTATAGTGATACAACTAAGCCAGCCCTTTATGTAAAACTTCAAGAGATGTTCGGACTAGAAAATACTCCTAAAATCTATAATGAAACTATTGCCTTACAACTTCAGCTACTCTCACCGGCTATGAGACCTATACAGATAACCTATGACCTGAGTAGTTTTTGGAAAAACTCTTACTCAGATGTTCGTAAAGACCTTAGAGGAAAGTACAAACGCCACTACTGGCCGGAAAATCCTTATGAAGCAGTAGCAACCAAACATACAAAGAAACATATGATGAAAAAAGAGGGAAAAATATGAGTATTTTTGCACTTCAGTCACCAGCCGGTGGTTTTTTAGATGAAGAGTTAGATAAGTTTAATAAAAGGTTTGATGACTGGTGTGTGCAGTTTGACAACTTTGAAGATGCGAACATTATTGCTCAGAGTTTAGAAGATAGAGAGAGTGTAAACATTGTAGAGATTACACCTCTGAGTTATCCTCAGTACTTCTTTTATAAACTTCATGGAGACATTCATGCAACACGAGAGGTAAATGGAAAAATTATTTGTATAATTGAGCCCTTTATGAGCTCCAGTTACCGTCTTGCTATATGTGACATAAAAACTAAGGATGTTAGACTGACAAACACTAGATATAAAAGTGTACTAAGTGTTGAAGGGGCATTTGCTCACTATGAAGAGCGTTAGTATCTTCTTGTTTTAGTTTTTTCTCTTATCTTTACCATAAGCTGAGTTTTTCTCTCTCCCATGTATTCTATGTCAAATTTATCTACGGCTTTTATGAGGTCACCCATCTTTTTAAATCCATAGTTTACTTGAGAAAAAGAAGAATTTTTTCTGATGTACTTTGAGATGTCTTTGACATCTGCCCAGCCTTGTTCATCAGAAGTTCTATCAACACCTTGTTTGAGTAGGTTTATTAGCTTGAAATCTTTTCGGATGTCATAGTTGTTCCCAAGGTACTTAGTGACAGCTTCGGTCACAGCTGAGTTGTTTTTCTTTGAAATCACATTTTGTTCTACTTCTTCTTGTTCTATCTCTTCTTCTAAAGTAGATAGTTTTTCAACATATATAAATTGTCCACAAGCATTTACAAATGCCATAGGAGTTTTTGACTCTCCATATCCATATACTGTTATGCCATCTGAGAGTATACGAGTCACTATTGGGGTAAAGTCACTATCACTCGTTATGAGAACAACAGCCTCTAACTCTTTAGTGTAGAGAATATCCATGATGTCGATAATCATAGCAATGTCTGTAGCATTTTTACCTTTTGTATAAGCAAACTGTTGTATAGGTTTGATGTTATAGTCTTGTAAAACATTTTCCCAACCTTGGAGTTTTCTGTCTTTCCAGTCCCCATAAGCACGTCTGATATTTACAGTACCATATTGAGATAAGTCATCAAAAATGTCTTCTATATATTTAGAACTCACATTATCACAATCTATAAACATGGCTATATTATTTTTCTTTACGATGATTTTATCCTTTTTATAACTATCATTGTATTCTTATATCCTTAAGTTCGCTTAAAACTATTTTGATATAATCAAAGAAAATAAATTGAGAATATATGAACAGAATAGACTTTGATAGTGCCCTAAAACTTTACGATATGGACTTTTTTGACCTTGGTGATTTAGCAGATAAGAAACGTAAAGAACTTCACGCAAACAAAACTTACTTCAACATAAACCGTCATATAAACCCGACAAATGTATGTGCCGATGTTTGTCTTTTTTGTGCTTATGCCGCAAATCGTAAAAATCCAAACCAGTACACAATGACACACGAAGATATACTAAAAATCGTAGAAGAAATTGATAAAGATGGCATAACAGAAGTTCATATAGTCTCCGCTCATAATCCTGATGTTTCACTAGAATGGTACTTAGGGATATTTAAAAAGATTAAAACGCAGTACCCTAACCTCCACATAAAAGCTCTGACTGCTGCTGAAGTTGACTTTCTCTCTCGTCATCATGGGCTTACTTATGATGAGGTTTTAGACTTAATGATAGAGAATGGTGTTGATTCTATGCCTGGTGGTGGTGCTGAGATATTTGATGAAGCTGTGCGTGATAAAATTTGTAAGGGAAAAGTAACATCAGATCAATGGTTTGAGATCCATAGAAAGTGGCACGAACGTGGTAAAAAGTCTAATGTTACTATGCTTTTTGGTCATGTTGAGTCTCGTGAGAACCGTATAGACCATATGATGCGTATTCGTGATTTGCAAGACAAAACAGGTGGTTTTAACTGCTTTATCCCCCTTGTATATCAAACTGAGAATAACTACTTAAACATAGAAGCTCCCATCACAGCAAATGAAGTGCTTAAAACTATGGCAGTTGCACGTTTAGTACTTGATAATGTCCCTAACCTAAAAGCTTACTGGGTGACTTCTACTGTAAACCTTGCTCTAGTAGCACAAGAGTTCGGAGCAAATGACCTTGATGGTACGATACAAAAAGAGTCCATAAACTCAGCAGCAGGTGCTAAAAGTGCAAATGGTGTAGTCCTTGAGGACTTTACAGCACTTATAAAAAACAGTGGTTTTACTCCAGTTGAACGCGATAGTCTTTATAATGAGATAAAGGTTTGGTAGTTGCAGATAACTGCAATGATTCCGACCTATAATCGCTACACCCTTTTAAAAAGAGCCATCGAGTCTATACTTGCCCAAACTCAGAGTGTAGATGAAATATTGCCAACAAATAACAAACATTAAATTAAGAACAGAAATTGCTATAAGAGTTAAAAAAAGAGATTCAAATGAGAGTAACTTATAACATTTCAGAGAACGCAAGAGAAGAAATAAATATAG
>JALSMC010000099.1 GCA_026987995.1 Sulfurimonas sp.
ATAATAGTTACAAACTATCTTGCAAGTGAAAAAGAGTTTGTTGCATCAGTAGATAACCCTGATAATATTAAAATAAAATCGAAGATAATGATTCCTCTTATTGATGATGGAAGGTTTTTGGGTATAGCAACAGCCTACTCTTCTGTTTCGCAAGCAAAAAAATTTGATAAATATAGCTTAGAACTTTTTCAAGCTATTATTCCTTTTATTATCAATGCTCTGTATAAAATAAAAGAGTATAGCACTAATGAAAAATTTGATGAAAGAAGTATAGAGAGTGTCGAGCAGCTCGATGAGATACAAGAGCAAAGAGAAAATCCTCAAACATCGCAGGAGATTATGAACTATGTAGCAAATATTGTACATGATATCCGTACACCATCAAATGGACTTCTCGGTTTCTTAGAGATACTAGAAGAAGAACTAGAGGATGAACGACTCAAACAATATGTTTCTCATGCAAAAGAGAGTGCCGGTCTTATTAGTGATTTAACAACATCTATTTTAGATGGAATTACTTCTAAAAGAAAGATGCAAACAGCCAAAATAGAGAGAGTCTCTCCGTTTAAGCTTTTTGGTGATATTGCTAATATGTTCTCGGCTAGAATGTATCAAAAGCAGATAAGTTACAACATTTATATAGACCCACTTCTCCCAAAAGAGATAGAGATGGAGACTTTAAAACTCAAAAGAGTCATTATGAATCTTATCGGAAATGCTTATAAGTTTACTCAAAATGGTGGTACTATAGAGTTCTCTGTGCGATACAAACAAAAAGATAAAAAAATTCATATATTTGTAAAAGATAGTGGGATAGGCATTGCAAAAGAGAAGCAAGAGACAATATTTGAGGCATATGAACAAGCTGATTTTAATACACATCAGCAGTATGGTGGTACTGGTTTAGGCTTAGCTATCAGTGCTACATATGTTGAAAGTTTTGGTGGTAAATTATCTGTAGATAGTGAGCCAGATAAGGGAAGTGTATTTTATTTTGATTTTCCTGTAAGCATTACAGATGAAAGTTTAAAGTTTACTCCTGTAGATGATACAAATATAGAGCTTGCTATTGTAATGCAAGAACAAAATAATTTTGTTGCTAGTCATATAGCGAGATACTTGATGAAAATGGGAATAAATACAATAGGAGCAGAGACTTCTATAAAAAGAGTCTCTTCAAAGGCAACACATATTATAGCCTTTGAGGATAGTTTATCTCTGGAACTCTTTGAATATGTAAAGAGAAATAAACTAAAGATGTTAGTTGTAGAAGAGAACTTTCTAAAACTAGATCGTAACAACCTTGATGGTGCTGCATTTATCTCTCAGTATGAGTATTTTGCACAGGTACTTTATACCTTTGTCAATGAAAAAGCACTACCAAAAGTTTTAATTGTAGATGATGATAAGATAAGTATAGATTTAATAAAACATATGTTAAAAGATGAGCTATGTGATTATGATATTGCTTATGATGGGAAAGAGGGTTTAGCGTATCTTGTTGATTCTGTAAATAGTGGAACTCCTTACTCTGTTATCTATTTAGATGCAAATATGGACTTAATGTCAGGAATGGAAATGATGCAGAAATATAAAAAGTTTATTAAAAATAAAAATATCCCAAATCAGCAGTGGGTATCAATATCTGGGGATATTTATAATAATGAGTTTGATAAGAACTATGATATTTACATTGGTAAACCATTTAAAAAAGCAGATATAGTATCTGCATTTCATGCAGCATTATAAAAGGAGAAAAAATGCAAAAACCAGTAGCAAATGAGAATGAGAAAGAGGTCAAAAGTGTAGATTTAATTGTATCAAAAGCAGATACAGAGGGAAATATTACTTATGTTAATCCAATATTTATGAAAATATCAGGGTATAAGCAGGGAGAACTTTATGATATGCCACACTCCATGTTACGACACCCCGATATGCCGAAGGTTATCTTTAAGTATCTTTGGGAAAACATTCAAAAGGGAAATGATGTGAGTTCTTATGTAAAAAATCTCTGTAAGGATGGGAGCTTTTATTGGGTTCTTGCGACAGTAAAAATGGCAAAAAACCCTGACGGCTCTTTTAGAAACTATATGTCTACTCGTAGAGCTATTAGTGAGAGAGCAAAAGAGAAAATAAGTGCTCTGTATAAGAGACTCTTGGAGATAGAGCAGAGTAGTGGAGTAGAGGCATCAGAACAAGAGTTAGAGAAATTTTTGCAAGAAAATGGCGTAAGTGATGTGCATAGTTTTAATCAACTTATGTTAGAAATAAATAAATAAAAAGGAAATAGAGTATGATAAATTTTGAAGAGAAGATGAAAAAACTCCGTAGTGTAAATGGTTACCTCGGTTCAGCGATACTTAACTATGGGGGAGAGACACTCTATGTAGATAATGAGAGTACAGGAACAGATATTGCCTACTCTGCAACCATTTTTAATGATGCATTTCGTACTATTAGTGAAACATCTTTGGATGTAGGTTTTAGTGAGGCATCCTCGGTAGAAGCAAAGACAGAAGATGGGCATGTTTTTTTGATAAAAAGTGCTGGAAAGTATGATGAAAATAGCTACTCAAAAATAGATGTGTTTTGTATTTTTAGAGATGATGGAAACATTGCTTTAGCAAAGATGGTGATAGATAAAACTTCTAAGACAATCTCTAATGAGCTCTCTAAGATATAAGGAAATTTATGAAAAAGCTTTATCTTATAAAACATGCTAAGTCAAACTGGGATATAGCTGATACAAGAGATTTTGAGAGACCTATCTCTAAGAGCGGAAAGAAGGATATAAATACAATAAGTTCTTATCTTCGCTTGCAAGAGATTTCTCCTGATATTATGCTTTCCTCTTGTGCTTTAAGGGCTCAAGAGAGTACAGATTTGATAGCAAAAAAACTTAACTTTAGTGGTAAGAAACTTTTTTTAGAAGAGCTTTATTTAACAACTGCTGAGGATATTTTAGAGATTATCATGGCGCAAGAGGCAGCTCATGAAAATATATTTGTAATAGGACATAATCCACATATTAGTGAGCTTATTAAGATTATTACAGATGAGCACTTTAGTAAAATTCCTTCTATGGGTGTTGTAGCACTTAGTTTTGATATACAAGAGTGGGAAGAGTTAGAAAAAATGAAAGGGAAAATCGACTTCTTTATCTTTCCAAAACAGTTTAAATACTATATGCCAAAACAGATTAGG
>JALSMC010000100.1 GCA_026987995.1 Sulfurimonas sp.
TTTATCATGGTTGCGTTTAGAGGAGATAATAGTCTGATCGAGCCTATCTTTAAAAAGTGTCCTGTTCGCTAAACCTGTTAAAATATCGTAATGTGCTTGTTTTTGGAGTAAATCAGTCTGTTGTTGGAGTAGTTTTTCTGTCTTTTTTTGAGCGGTTATATCTTGAATATAACCAATATATCCATCAATATTTCCTGTCTCATCTTTTGAAACACTTAGAGATATGTCGCATAGTATCTTGAGTGTATCTTTTTTTTGCATATAAGCTTCTATATCTAACTTTTCTTGATTGTTGAGAAGAAAAAAAAGCTCTTCAAAAGTGTACTCATTGTCATGAGAGTAAATAGTAGCGATACTTTTACCTATGATTTCTTCTTGGGTATACTTAAAGAGTGTTGTACTCCCTTTGTTCCAGTTTGTTATAAGTCCATTTTTATCTGTTGAGATAACAGAATCATGAATATACTCTAAAACTTTTGCTTGTTTCTTATACTGAAGTTCAAGCTCTATTAGCTCAGATATATTAGTATCAAAAATAATGAAGGCTTCCTGCTCTTTATATGTAATAGTGTGAAGATAAGACTGGACATGATAATATGTTCCATCTTTACACTTGTGAACACTTCTGTTAAGTGTATGATTTTGATGCTCTAATATAGAACGAAGTTTAGTGATTTCTTCCTCTTTTATATAAGGATTCACATCTCTAACATTCATTTGAAGTAACTCTTCTTGTGAGTAGCCTATAGCTGCACAAGCTCCTTGATTTACATAAATATACTCTAGTGTTTCAAGTGAGACGATATAAATCTCACTTGAAGAGTGCTCTATTACTTGCGATAACTCTTTTACATGCTTTTGTGCAGAAACCTGCCCAGTAATGTCTTGAGTTGTTCCAATTATTTTGATGGGATTCTTATTTGAATCGTAAACAGCCTGTGCATTAAGTAGAAGTGTAAGTATCTTGCCACTAGTATGTTTTGCTTTACACTTTAAGCTAACAGTTTCTTGTGTTAGAGTAGTTTGGTGCATAAGTTTTTTTGCTATTTCATGATACTTAGGAAGTAAAAGAGAGAAAAAAAGTTCAAGGTTTACATGTGTGTCTTTAGAAATACCGTATATCTTATAACTTTGCTCAGACCAGATGGACTCTTTTGAAGAGAGATCAATCTCCCAACTTCCAAGTTTGGAGATTGCTTCTAAACGCAGTAGAGTATTTTCTCTGGCTTTTAACTTCTCTATAGCAGTTTGTATATCATCATGTTCTATATCTATTGGCATGTTATATTACTCCCACTCTTAAAACAAGTGTCCCATCTCATCGCGTTTAGTGTCTAAGTAGCCTTCATTAAACTTGTTTGCTTTCATTATGATAGGCATTCTCTCAACAACTTGTACCCCACTTATAGCTTTAACTTTGTCAGGGTTATTGGTAAGTAATTTTATTCTTTTAATCTTAAAGTAATCTAGTATAAAAGTTACAACTTCATATGTACGCTCATCTGAAGCAAAGCCTAACTGATGGTTTGCCTCTATGGTGTTAAGACCTGTGTCTTGCAAAGCATATGCATTTATTTTGTTTAAGAGACCAATGTTACGACCCTCTTGACGAAGGTAGATAACCATACCGCCTTCTTTGTTTATAAGTTCTAGTGCATACTCTAGTTGATCACGACAGTCACACTTTAAGCTGCCTAGTGCATCACCAGTTAAACATTCTGAATGAACTCTAACTATAGGGTTTTCATTTAACTCTTTTGCATAAATAACTAAATGCTCTTTTTCATCTTCTTTAAAGGCTTTGACATGGAACTCACCGAAACGTGAAGGTAAATTTGCTACTTCTGATATCTCTATATTCATTAATTTAATCTTTAAATGGGTAAAATATTTTTATTAAAATAATTATAGCAAAAAAAGGTTTAAGAATGTTTCAAAGATTTCGCCGTACTCGTTTAAATAAGCATCTTCGCTCCCTTGTAAGAGAGACACAAGTAAATGTAGAAGATTTTATATATCCACTTTTTATTAGAAGTGGAGAGGGCATTAAAACAGAAGTAGCATCAATGCCAGGTGTTTTTCAGATGAGTATAGATGAGGTTCTAAAAGAGTGTGAGGTTCTTAAAGAGCTTGGTATTTACTCTATTATCCTTTTTGGTATTCCTGATACTAAAGACTCTATCGGGAGTGATGCTTTGTGTGAACACGGTATCATCGCTTCATCAATTAGAGCCATAAAAGCAGCTCATCCTGATATGTTTGTAGTGACAGACCTTTGTTTTTGTGAGTATACAGATCATGGACACTGTGGAATTATAGACGAGACGAGAGAGACTGTAAACAACGATGCGACTTTAGAGATTTCAGGGGAGCAAGCACTCATCCATGCAAGAGCTGGGGCTGATATGATAGCACCAAGTGGTATGATGGATGGCATTATAGAAACTCTCAGAGAAGCACTTGACAAAGGTGGATATGAAAACCTTCCTATTATGGCTTACTCTACGAAGTTCTCTTCTGGTTACTATGGTCCATTTCGTGATGTGGCTGAATCAAGTCCGAGTTTTGGCGACCGAGCTAGCTACCAGATGGACCCAGCAAATCGCCGTGAGGCAATAGCCGAGTCTGTAAGTGATGAGCTCCAAGGTGCAGATATACTGATGGTAAAACCAGCACTTGCTTACTTAGACTTA
Source organism: Sulfurimonas sp. (assembly GCA_026987995.1). GTDB lineage: Bacteria > Campylobacterota > Campylobacteria > Campylobacterales > Sulfurimonadaceae > Sulfurimonas. Next base: position 2,694 of record JALSMC010000100.1, read on the forward strand.
GTGCGAGAGATAAAAGATGCAACTTCTCTTCCTATGGCTGTTTATAATGTTAGTGGCGAGTATGCAATGCTGAAGATGGCAGGGATGAACAATCTTATTGATTATGATAGAGTTGTGATGGAGACTATGATCGCGTTTAAACGAGCAGGGGCTAACATCATCATCTCTTATCATGCAAAAGAAGTTGCAAAGATGCTAAACACATCAAAATAATAGTTACTTTAAAGAAAACTATTATAGAATGTGGATTAACATAAATATTAGGAAGAAAAATTGAGACATTTTTTAACACTAAAAGATTTTACAAAAGAAGAGATATTAGAGATTATTGATATCGCTATCGAGATAAAACAAGATTTAAAAGCTGGTAGATATATCAAGCACCTTGAGAACCAGACACTAGCGATGATTTTTGAGAAGAGTTCTACAAGAACACGTGTAAGTTTTGAGACAGGAATGTTTCAGCTTGGTGGGCATGCACTCTTTTTGAGTAACCGTGATATTCATT
>JALSMC010000101.1 GCA_026987995.1 Sulfurimonas sp.
CTGGTCTGATCCAGGTACTTGCAGCTCTATGTTATTTATAGAGTCTATATCTCTGTTTATATTACTTTGAAGTTTTATACGTATGAGTCCCTTAGTATTAAAAAGTTTTCCATACTCCCCTTTTAGATAGTATGCTCGTAGTTCTGAAGATATAAGTTCTTCATTAAAACCCAACTCTTGTCCATACTGATTCACCCGAAGTTTCAGCTCTTTTTCACCTAAATCTGCATCGTCTGAGATATTAAAAACACCCTCTATTTTTGCTATCTCTTTTTGAAGATATTTCAAAGATGGTATCACATCTTCGTTTTCTTTAGAACTCAGTGATATTTCTATATCGTTTGCAACTACTCCTGCTCCTGGTACTTTTACTACTAACTCTTCATAAACCGTGTCACCATTTGCATCTTTTAAGTCATGTAACGCTTCTAGTAATTTATCCGCTTTTTTTGCGATAACTCTAGCATCATCTTGACGTATTTTATCTCCCGTGCCCTTCTCTATTGAAAGTATTGGGCTAATGTATTTATCAAAAAAGTTTACAGGAACATGTTCATTGAGGTCTAAAAAGACATGAAACATATTTTCGCCAAATTCAGCACGGCTTTTTGCATCCATCTTAAAGCCGATAACCGAAGTGATAGAAGAGATATTATCTTTATCAAGATTATCTAGTAGTATCTTTTCTAAGTCACTGACTATTTTTTCTGTATCTTTGAGTTCATTGTTAATGTTTACTTTTCCATAAACATATACTTGAGTTGTGTCAAAATCTGGAAAAAGTTGAAACTTTGAGTTTTTCATAAATACAAATGTCAAAGCTAAAATACTTACAGTAATCACAACTAAAGAGATGTAACGCCTTTTAAATAAGAAGTGTAAAACAGTGCTATAGTAAATATATGATTTTGCCCAAAAGCGTCTTGTAAAACTCTCTTTATTTGTACTTACTTTTAAGAAGTCATGCGCATGAAGTGGTAAAAAGTAAAAAGCTTCAAAAAGAGAGGAAAGAAGCAGTACTGTTATCATAATAGGAATGATTTTTATAAACATTCCCATCTCGCCTGTCATTAAAAGCATCGGTAAAAAAGCGAACACTGTTGTCAAAGTTGCCGTCAGCACGGCTGGAAACATCTCCGCTGCACCCGTGATAACCGCTTCTTTTCGCTCCATACCTTCTTCTAAGTGTCTGTAGATGTTCTCAGCGACTACGATAGCCTCATCCACAAGCATACCTAAGGCTATAAGAGCTCCTAAAAGTGAGAGCATATTCATACTATCACCCATCATTTCAGTCGCAATTAGCCCTATCATAAATGAAAGAGGAATACCTAAAGCCACAACAAACGCGATACCACGGTTAATGAAGATAAGCATTGCTAAAAAGACAAGCATCAGACCAAACATGATGTTTGCAAAAACAGTATTGAGACGGTTTTTAATCCAAACTGATGTATCTGTATAGATACTATATGTTAGTTTTGGGTGTTTGAGTTGTAGCTCTTTTAAAAGTCCTCTAATATTACGAACAAGAGCTATAGCGTTTCCATCTTTACTCTTGTTTACATTTACCGATATATTTCGCACCCCATTATAGTGAGAGAGTTCAGTCTCATCACTCAGCTTAAAGTTCACATCTGCGATATCACCTATACGAAGTTTTAAATCTCCTATACCTATAATGGTATTTTCTACATCTTCTTTTGTTTTTTCTCCGTTATATGTTGAGATATAAAGGTGATGAGATTTTTGCTTTATGGTTCCTACTGGAAAAATAGAACTTATGTTTTTTATCGCGTTAACAACTAACGCAGGCTTGAGTCCATATGCTTTTATTTTCTCGTTGTTAAGTTTTATATCTAGTTCTTCATCCGCATCACCACGAACACTTACATTTGTAAGCTCTTTATACTTACTAAGCTCGCTCTTTAGCTCATTTGCTCGCATCAGTAGAACTCGTTTATCGACATCCCCTGAGAGTGCTATGAGAGTGAGTGGAAAATCATGTGTAATGATTTTAGCAAGTGGTTCGTTCATGTCTGAAGGTAGGTCTTTTACAACTCCTCCGACTACATCTTTGACATCATTGAGTACGGAGATGTTATCTGAGCCTGTTTTTATATCTGCTTTAATGGTAAAAGAACCATTCTTAATACTTGTTTTTATCGACTCAAGTTCATTTATATTTTGCAGGTCTTCTTCTATAGTCTGCACAACCATTTTATCTAGTATATCTGCTGAAGTGCCTATGTAGCCACCACTTATACTTACCTTATCCATTTGTGTTGGAGGAAATATCTCTTTAGGTATGTTTATATATGCAAAGATAGAGAGCATAAAAGTAAATATGAGTAGTATGTGGTTTAAAAGTGGTTTTTCTATAGAAAATTGTATAAACTTACGAATCATCATCGTCCCTAAAATAGTGTATCAAGAATTTGGTTTTTAAATTTGATAGACTCAACGGAAGCAGATATTAGCCTGTTCTCTTCTTTGAGTGTATCATACTCGCGTTTGAGCTTAGCGATATCTCTACTCTCGTAGTAGATTTGCTGCGAAATATAGACTTTTGGAAAAGCAAAAACAGCTATAAATGTAAGGGTTAAAAGTGTAAAGATAAAGTAGTTAATGTCTAGTTTTCGTCGAGGAACAAGGACTACATCTATCTCTTCTAAAAGTTCTGTTTTGTCACTCATACTTTTTTCCCATTTGAAATACTCTCATTTTTGCACTACGACTTCGTACATTCTCTTTTAGCTCATCATCTTTTGCCATGAGTGGCTTACGAGTGACTACTTTTCCTATATCATGATTATTCCCACATTCACATCTAAAAGCTTCAGGTGGACAGATACAAGACTTCGCCCAAGAAGCAAACTCTTGCTTGACTATGCGGTCTTCTAATGAATGAAATGAGATAATAGCTACTCTCGCTTTAGTTAAACCTGCAACTTTTAGAGAGTGTAAAAGTGATTTCAACTCACCTAGCTCATCATTTACTTCTATACGAATAGCCTGCATAAGCAGTGTTGCGGGATGGATTTTTTTACCATGGGGCATATCACTTTTTAGGGTATCGCTTAACTCTTTTGCTGATGAAAAAGGACGATTTTGTACTATTTTAGCTGCTATTTTTTTGTAGTTTCTTAGTTCGCCATACTCTAGGAGTATATGCTCTAACTCATCTTGAGAGTACTCA
>JALSMC010000102.1 GCA_026987995.1 Sulfurimonas sp.
GAATGCTCTATCACACAACTTAAAATCGAAGTTGTGCAAGTTCCTAGTAGTGGCTTTTTAGGCTTCTTTAAAAAGAGCGCAATTATTGTAGCTCTGCGTTTAGATGAAAAAGAGATAGCACCTTTAGAAGAAAAGACAGAAGATAAAAAACCTGTAAGAGAGGTCTCAAAAAAAGAGGAAACTAAAAAAACTCAAAAAGTTAAAAAAGAGAAACCAGAAAAAAAAGTGAAAGCACAAAGAGTCTTAAATAATACTATCATGCCAGCTTCTTTTGTGAGTGATCAAGATGAAGAAGAAGATGATGACTTAGCGAGTGGACTAGATTATACTGCTGATTATGATGATGAGTATGATGAAAACAGTGATGCTAAAGATGAGAGTCAAAGTAATGCAAACCTAGATTCTATTGTAGAAGAAGTAGAGATTAAAATAAATGCACTTTTTAAACTTACATGTTTTGCTATAGATAAGATAGAAGTGAGTGTCTATGATAGCGAAACACTTTTAGTTGAGTTTAAAGGTGATGATGCAGCACTTCTCATTGGTAAAGAGGGTTATAGATATAAAGCACTCTCTTATATGATATTTAACTGGGTAAACTCCAAGTATGAAGTACAACTGCGTTTAGAGATAGCAGAGTTTTTACAAAATCAAGAAGAGTCTATAGGACGGTACCTCATAAATGTCTATGAAAATATAGATAGAGATGGTCGAGCACAGACAAAGATACTTGATGGTGTTTTAGTGCAAATAGCACTCAAAGAGTTACGTGCAAAATATCCACAAAAATATGTAGTTATCCGTTCAACTCGAGATGGACTTAAATACATAATCGTAAACGACTACAACAGCTAAAATGACCTCAGATACTATAAGTGCCATTGCAACTGCAAATGGCATAGGTTCTATAGCAATCATCCGTATAAGTGGGGATGATGCTTTAGACATCACTAAAATTCTTACCCGAAATAAAATCATAGAACCAAGATATGCAACACTGACAACTATCTATGATAGTGAAGATACTCTTATAGATGAAGCTATAGTTATCTACTTTAAAGCACCCCATTCCTTTACAGCAGAACATGTAGTAGAGATTCAGTGTCATGGTGGATTTATAGTAGCACAAAGTATACTTAAAGCTACTCTAAACGCTGGTGCAAGACTTGCTACCCCTGGAGAGTTCTCTAAACGTGCTTTTTTTAATGGTCGAATCGACCTGAGTGAAGCAGAAGCTATCGCACAACTTATAGAAGCTAAAAGTGAAGATGCTGCGAAGATACTTGCAGCACAGATGAAAGGCTCACTCAAACACTTTATAGAAAATGTTCGTGATGAAATCATCCATATACTCGCGTTTAGTGAGGTCACAATTGACTATGCTGAAGAGGATCTACCTCCTGACTTAGTGGAGCAGATAAAATCAAAACTAGATGAACTTTACATTCTTTTAAATAAAACACTGCAAGCTTCAAAATCACGAGAGGGGCTTATGCAAGGCTTTCGTGTTGCCATTATCGGAAAACCAAATGTTGGTAAATCTTCACTCTTAAATGCTCTACTAAATTTTGATAGAGCCATAGTAAGTGAGATAGCGGGAACAACTCGTGACACCATCGAAGAGCAGGTGAAAATCGGTACACACCTAATCCGTATGGTAGATACAGCAGGAATCCGTGAGGCGAGTGATGAGATAGAGAGAATAGGAATCGAGCGTTCACTTGAAGCTATAGAGCAGAGCGACATTGTAGTTGCCCTTTTTGACAACTCAAGAGAAGAGGATGATGAAGACAAAGAGATAGCAAGACTAGTGAGTATCGCTCGTGAATCTAAAGAGGTAATAGTCATAAAAAATAAGATAGATTTAGAAGAAAAATTTTCACTAGAATCTCTGAACTTTGATATAAACCTAAACTCTAAAGATGATGTGACACCACTTATAAGTGCGCTTGAATTGATTATGGATAGAAGTAACTCTAGTGATGAGATTATGCTTATATCTTCGCGTCAGATAAATGCAGTAGAAGTGACTATGAAAAATATACAAGAATCATTCATACCTTTAGCAGACCAAGAGTTAGAGATATTTTCTTTTCATCTTAATGAAGCGGTTAAAGAGATGGCAGGTATAACACGACCTTTTGAAAATGATGAGATGCTCGATAAAATGTTTGGCTCTTTTTGTCTAGGAAAATAGTATGAAAAAATATCTAGCAATAGACCTTGGACTCAAACGCATAGGTTTAGCATACTCTGCACATAAAGACTTAGTAACACCACTACCAGCCATCATCCGAAAAAATAGAAATCAAGCTTCAGATGAAGTGAAAAAAGCGATAAAAGAGTGGGAAATTAATAGTGTTGTTATCGGTATTCCTCTTGGTGGTAGCAGTGAAGATGAGATGCGAAGACGCATAGCACACTTTATGAACCTTGTAGATTTTGAGGGTGAAGTTCTCTATCAAGATGAGGCAGGAAGTTCACTTGAAGCAGAGAATCTAATGAAGGGAGAGATAAAATACATAAGAGATGGAAGAGTTGATTCTATCTCTGCTATGATTATTTTACAGCGCTATCTTTATAAACTAAAACAAACTTCATGAGACTTCAAGGATTAGATACACTTCGTGGTGTTGCCATTGTCTTGATGGTGATATTTCATTTTTGTTTTGACTTGAAAAACTTTGGGTATGTTGATTTTGATTTAAAACATGGAGAAGGGTGGAAATACTTTCGTTATTTTATAGTAAGTATGTTTATTCTTTTAGCAGGTATAAGTGCACAGTTAACTCATGCAAGGGGTATAAATACAAATAATCTTCTTAAGCGAGTGCTTCTTTTAAGTGGGGCATCACTTATTGTTAGTATTGGAAGTTATACTCAGTTTCCTTCTTCATGGATTTACTTTGGGATACTACACTTTTTTCTTTTTGTTAGTGTAGCAGGACTACCTTTTTTGAGGTTTCCTAAAATATCCTTGTTTTTTGGAATTTTCATAATCCTTGGATATAACATGTCGTGGATAGATATGCACTGGCTATATGGTTCTGTACATAAGGCACTCTCTTTACCTGTAGCTTATACACAAGATTTAGTGAGTTTAGTACCTTGGTTTGGAGTGTATTTACTTGGTTTAGCAGCAGGGTACTATAAGTTTCAAGAGTTATGTTTAAATCGTGA
>JALSMC010000103.1 GCA_026987995.1 Sulfurimonas sp.
TCAGTTTTATTCGGCTGATATGACCCAGCAAGCATTTGAAAGAGTTGTCTTAGAATCTAGCCTGCGTTTAGCCATCAAAGAAGAAGAGTTTGTCGTTTACTATCAGCCACAGTTTGATACAAAAACCGACAAGATTATAGGAATGGAAGCACTTGTAAGATGGCAACACCCTACATTAGGTCTAGTTCCTCCTCTAAACTTTATACCACTTGCAGAAGAGACTGGCTTAATCATCGAAATAGATAGACTTGTTATGCATATGGCGATGCAACAGTTCACTTTATGGTACGGACAAGGTTTAAATCCTGGCACACTCTCTTTAAACCTTGCGATGAAACAGTTAAATAAAGTAGACTTTTTTTCTTACCTATTAGATACTATGAAAAACATAGGTTTTAAAACAGAGTGGTTAGAACTAGAAGTTACTGAGGGACAAGTTATGAAAAACCCTGAGAGTTCTATCATAAAGTTAAAAAAACTTCATGAGTTAGGAATTGAACTTGCCATTGATGATTTTGGTACAGGCTACTCTTCCCTCGCTTACCTTAAAAAGCTACCTCTTGATAAACTAAAAATAGACCGTACATTTGTAAAAGACATCCCAGAAGATGAAGATGATATGGCTATCACTAAAGCGATAATTGCCCTTGGAACGAGTCTAAACCTAAAACTTATCGCTGAGGGTGTAGAAACAAAAGAGCAAAAAGAGTTTCTAATAAAAAATGGGTGTAATTTAATCCAAGGTTACTTTTACTCTCGTCCTCTTCCTGCAGATAAGCTTGAAGAACTACTTAAAACTAATTAAATTTTTTCTCACTTAGCGCATTGATTCTTCGTAAAGCAACATCTGACGTGTTCATAAGTGTTTGAGTATCAGCTAATAGCTCTGAAAAATAGAGTTTTGCCTTATCTATTTTCATCTCTTTGGCTTCACCACCCTCTATGAGCTTTGAGAAAAAACCTTTTTTATCTTTTTCTTCAAAGAGTTCATGCAGATGAGCATAGTCTCTATGCCATGCCTCATGCTGTTTATCTAAACGCTCAAAAAGTTGTAAGCCTAGTATATCTTTCATAGCCTGTTCATTTGCATGAAACCATATACCACAGACACATTGTGTTTTTCCTAGAACCGCTAAAGATTCTAGTCCGTGTCCACTGAGTTTGGATTCTATTTTATACATCTGCTCAAGATGCACTTTTTTCGCACTCTCTATTGCTTCTCGCATCTCAATTTTTGTCATATGTACACCTTTATTATGCTTATATTAAATATTTGTCTCTATTATTACATAAAATTAATAAAAAAACTATATAATAATCTTAATTTTATATAAAGGCATTGAATGACAACTCAAACTCCTACTCCAATAGAGAACGAAATAAAACTCAACAATAAGCGTTATATTGTCTCGAAAACAGATTCAAAGGGTTTTATAGAGTATGGTAATGACTACTTTGTAGAGATTTCTGGATATACAGAAGCACAACTCATCGGACAACCCCACTCTATCATCCGTCATCCTGATATGCCAAAGATAGTTTTTAAAATGATGTGGGATAGGATCAACAAGGGAGAAAATATCATGGCAGTTGTCAAAAACCTTGCTAAAGATGGGAGTTACTACTGGGTTATCACAGAGTTTGAGCCCAAAGTAGACCCCATCACAAATGAGATAATCTCTCACACTGCGTTTAGAAAAGCAGCCCCACAAAATGCCATAGATACAATGGCACCAATATATGCCAAACTCATAGAGATAGAAAAAGAGGGTGGCATGGAAGCTAGTGAGAAATACCTACGTGGTTTTCTCGAAGACAACAACACTACTTATGATGAGTTTATAGATAAGCTTGTCGGAAATAAGGGATTATTTAAAATATTTTTTGGCATGATGAAAAAACTCTTTTCCTAAAACCCTCTTCTAACCTTTTTTTAGATAAAATATCTTTTTTAAAGGATATTTTATTGGACTTAAAATCTACACTCGAAAATGACAACATCACTTTACCAGAAGACTTTTTTTACAATGTACAAAAGTACAAAGAGCATCTTCATAAATGGAATAAAATCCATAACCTAACAGGTGCTAAAGATAATCAAACAATTGATGAATTTATCTATGATGCAGTTTATCCTCTCTCTTTTCTACCTAAGGTCTCTACTCTTATGGACATAGGAACAGGAGCTGGTTTTCCGGGTATGATACTCGCGTTTGGACTACCTGATACTCATGTAACTTTAGTAGAACCACTGAGTAAGCGAGCCTCTTTTTTGCAGTTCATCAAAGCGGACTTAGAGCTCTCTAATGTAACAGTTGTCAAAAAAAGAGTTGAGCAGATGGAGCCAAAAGTATTTGAGATGATAACTTCGCGTGCGGTTACAGAGACAAAAATGCTACTCAACCTCAGTCAAAACTTTCGAGACAAAGATACAAAATTTCTCTTTTACAAGGGTGAAAAAGTTTTTGATGAAGTAAAAGATGGGGTAGATGGAATGAGTCATAAAATAATTGAGACGAAAAAAAGACACTATTTATTGTTAGGAGAAAGTATATGATACTAAAAGTACTACTTGTTTTAGGGGTTATTGGCATAGTTTATTTTATGTTTATCAAAAAGAAACCTGCTAGTGTAGAGACAAATACAAAAGCTAAAAAAGCTGATGACATACAAGCAGATGATATGGTTGAATGTAGTACTTGTGGCGTTTATTGTGAAGTAAGTGAGTCACTCTTAAGTGGTGCTAGCTACTACTGCTCAAAAGAGTGTATAGAGAAGGCTGTATAGATGCTGTTTTTTGGACATAGATTCTTAGAGTCCCAGAAATTTTACCATATAAGCTCAGTTGAGGCTATCACGAACACACCACCCTCTTCTTATATATACTTAGAGTTTAGTGAAGAAAATTTAGACATCATAGAGCATCTAAATACCAATGACATTACTTATGCTTTGAGTATAAAAAGTATAGAAGAGTTGATGTATGCTTCTTCTTTAAATGCAGACTATATCGTAGTAGAAAAAGAGTTAGCAAAAACTGCTCAAAACATAGCAGAGTCTTATCTTTTTGATGCAAAAATTTTAGTGAGTGTTGAAGATGAAGGAAGTATAGAAGAGTTTGCACTTC
>JALSMC010000104.1 GCA_026987995.1 Sulfurimonas sp.
TAGACCCTAAAGACTTTGAACCTAAAGAGATATTAAGCGGCATACTTGACACGGATGACATTGACCTTGAACTCCTCTCACTTTTAGAGGGTTTTGAGCCTTATGGTGAAGCAAACCTCCGCCCATCTTTTTTACTCCAAGATGCCGAAGTTGTAAACATAAAACTCATGGGAGCAGATAAGTCACACTCTCGTATAGAAGTTAGGCAGTATCCACACCAGAGAAAAACAGTAGAGATTATAGCTTTTAGAACGGTTTTTGAGATGCCAGAAGATAGAAGAATTACCTGTTCTTATAAGGTTGCTAAAAATGAGTTTAATGGCAAAGTCAATGTACAACTCCTCTCTAACAAGATTTATTAAGCTACAAAGATGTAAAATACTTATATAAATTATAAAGGATAACTATGGAACTAAAAGACATTCTTAAACATAAACAGGCAACTCAGAACTTATCACGTCGTGACGCGATGAAACTTATGGGTATTTCTCCTATCGCTGCGGGTGTTCTTGCATCTACAAGTGGAAGCTCTATCGCCGAGGCAAGTGCTGATGTAAGTGGCAAAATAGTCATCGTAGGTGGTGGTGCTGGTGGAATAATGGCACTTTCGCGTTTAAATCGTGCTATCAAAAACCCTGACATCACTATAATCGCTCCAAATGAAATTCATCTCTACCAACCTGGTCAAGTTTTTGTAGGTTCTGGTGAGATGAAAATGGATGACCTCATCTTAGATAACAATAATTACATCGATCAGGATGAAGTAACCTGGATAAAAGATGAAGTAAAAACTTTTGATGCTAAAAATAATTCCTTAGTCACTCGTTCTGGGCAAGAAGTCAAATATGATATTTTAGTAGTTGCTGCTGGAGTCCAGTACCATTATGAAGCCATTAAAGGTCTTACTAAAGAAGATATTGGTAAAAATGGTATCACAAGTGTATATCTAAGTGACTTAGAAAAAGGAACTGCAGTTGGTGCAACTGCAACATGGGACTGGTTTAATGAGCTTAAAGAGATGGCTAAAACTAAAAAACCAAAAGTTATATACACACAACCAAATACTCCTATTAAATGTGGGGGAGCACCACAAAAGATGCTTTACCTAAGTGCTGACTACCTTAAACAAGATGGTCTAACAGCTCAGTATGATTTTGTAACAAGTCAGGCAAAACTTTTTTCTTTACCTGCAGTCGATAAAGCCCTTCATGAAGTTCAAGGGACATATGACACAATCACAAATAAATTTCAGCATCACTTAAAAGCTATTGATGTTAAAGCGAAAAAAGCTACTTTTATTCATGCCTATGATGTTGAAGAGATTGATGAAGATTTTGGAACAAAAGAGATAGTTAGTAAAGCTGATACTGTTGTACTTGATTATGACTTTATCCATGTTGTTCCACCTATGAGTCCTGTAGATGCAGTTATGGAGTCAGACCTCATTTCAAAAGCAGGTTGGTTAGATGTCGATAAACATTCACTACAACATAAAAAGTATAAAAATGTATTTGGAATAGGGGATATTTGTGGTATTCCAATGGGTAAAACAGGTGGATCTGCTCGTCACCATGGTCCTATTCTTACACAAAATATTATTGATGTAATGGGCAATAAAGAGCCTTCTGAATCATTTGATGGCTATACAGTTTGTCCTATCAAAACTCAGTATGGAAAAATAATCATGGCTGAGTTTAACTACAAAGGTCCTGCTCCTACTATGCCTCTAGCCTTTGAAAAGCCAAGATGGTTCTGGTGGGCTTTCGATCTTTACATGCTAAAGCCCATGTATCAATACCTTATGCTAACAGGTAGATTTTAGAGCCTTATGCTAACAAAACAAGAGTGTTATAAGGCACGTTCAAATATCACTGCCTTTACACTTCTTGATGATGATACTATTGCTTTTAGCACTGCTATTCACGGTGCTAAAATATTTTCTCATGAAAACTGTAGTGCTATTAAAAACCTCTCTATTGAACATCTTGGACAGAGTACTACCGCTGTCTGCTTTAGTAAAGACTCCAATCTTTTAGCCTTTGCCAATGACAATATTATTTATATTGTTAATACCGACAATAAAATACTTCTGCAAAAAATTCGAACATATGAAGGTACAATAGAACTCATAGAGTTTGCTCCAAACTCAAAGTATCTCATAACAGGTACAAAAGATGGTCGTGTTATGCAGTATAGGTATGATGGGCGTTCAGGGCTCTCGCGTTTATGTTCTTTTGGACAAGCACAAAAAAAGGGCTCAAAACTAACTAATAACTATGTAAGTGCTTTTGCCTTTTATGATGACCTTATAGCATGTACTGGATATGCGGGAGAGATCACTGTACTCAAGATTCACTCGCTCGCTTCAAAGTACACCATGCCCTCTTCCCCTTTTCGTATAAATGCCTTATGTTTTTTCAGTAAAGAAAAACTAATAAGTGGAAGTGTTGACGGGATGATTCATATTCACTCTCTAAAACAAAAAAAGATACTCGCAAAGATTAGCACACCATTTAATAAAATAAATAATATCCTTGTTATGCCAAACCCTCAATACATAATGGTAAGTGGAGCTTCAGAGCAGCTCTGCATAGTTGATGTACAAAATGCTAAAGTGATAAGCACGACATATCTTAGATTTCAACATAATGTTTTAAATATCACTCTTACCAAAGAAAAAAATTTACTTGTAGTTCTTGACTCAAAAGAGTTTTTTAAAGTTGAGCTTCCTACTGTAGAGTATCTTAAAGCTTACATCTTGAGTGGAGATTTAGACAAGGCCTATTCACTCATAGATATAGACCCTATGCTTAAAGGGACACGAGAACATAAACGTGTAGAAGTTATGTATGATAAGCTTTATACACAAGCCATAGATGCCCTCATACATTCAAACACTAAAGAAGCACGTCTTTTAATGCGTAAGTTTAATGATGTTGCCAGTAAAAAAGATGACATCAGCTCCATCTTTAAGGCTTTTGAGTTTTATCCTAGATTTAATACTTTGTACTTAGAGAAGAAATATTCCTTAGCGTATGCTCTAGCAGATAAGCACCCTGCTCTTCAACATACAAGACAATATAAAAAAATGGAAGAGATTTTTAAAGAAACCTTTGCATTTGCACA
>JALSMC010000105.1 GCA_026987995.1 Sulfurimonas sp.
TAACTCAAATGCAAGTGGTGGTAGACTTGGTAAAGTTGGTATGGTTAACTGTTCAGATTGTCATGGTGACAATGTTTCAGGAAACTTACAAACACCTCGTCCTACTGCATCTGGTTATAAAGCTGTAAAAGCAAAACCTTTAAGTGAAGCTATTCACTCATTTCACCTTGCAATGGTTCCTATGCCTGATGGTGCTGGAAGAAGTCAAGCATGTCAGTCTTGTCACCCAACACACTTTCAAAACTCAAACATGAATGATAACTCAAATCCATTCCGTGTTACAGATAGATATGGTGAAGGTCGTTTTGCTAAAAGTGACATTAGAACATCTGGTGGTGGTTGTTATGTAAGACGTGATGCTCACTCAAATCCAAATGCTAAACCTCCTTTCTTCTTAAACGACTACGGTAAATACCAACTTAACGAAGTTTCTATGAAAGATGAGCATGGTAAAGATTCTGAGATGCGTGGTCTATACTGTACTAACTGTCACACTAAAGTGGCTCAAGGTATGCAAAACTATGATAACATTACTCACGATAGCACACAAGCTGGTAAAACTTTAAGAAATAAATCACTTAAAGAGATAGTTGCAGAGTTAGCGGGTGGAGATATGGCGAAGTTTAATGCTATAGCAGATCCAAAAACTACAGGTGATAATGAAGTTCTTAAATACTACTCTGAGCATAAGTCAGCAGTACTAGTTAAAAATGCTGGTAAAGATGGTAAACTAGATCTTAAACCATGGAATCACCCAACTGGTGGAGATGTTCCATATGTTGCGGCTTCTGGTGGAGATGACTGGTGGTTATCAGCTTCTGAGCCTCACTGTGCGGATTGTCACTTAGCTCCTTTTGTTGAGTCTGAAACAGGTGGAAAATACTTCCCAATCGACTTACCTAACAAGTACTCTTTATATAGATACTCTAAAGGTCATGGCGATATCGCTTGTCAAACTTGTCACGAATCGACTCACGGGCTTTATTCAACAAGATATGATGGTAAAGAGCGTTCAGTTGATGTAACAACACACGAACAAGCACTTCAGTACTCACCAGATGGTGAATATGCGGGTCCTGTAACATGTTCAGCTTGTCATACAGTAAATGATAAAGGTGTTCCATTACAACTTAAAGATACTAAGTATGCAAACGACTACTGGGCTTCAGTAACATTAGCACACTTTATGAGAGGCGGAGATCAAAAACTTTCTGTTAAAGAATTAGTTAAAAAGTATCCATACTCTAAATCTACAAACATCGTTACAAAAGGTTGGAAATAATATTTCCTTCCACCTTTATCCCTCTTTTTTAGAGGGATAAACTACTCCAATAATAAACTCCAATCAAGGAAATCTTTCTTATGAACACATACATAAAATCTTTACTACTTCTCTCTGTGATAAATGTTTCACTTCAAGCCCAACTTGTGACTACTTACTTTGAACATGGAGAGCTAAAAGCACAAACAAACTATGTAGATGGAACTAACACTCCAACAGAGGTGGGTATAAAAGAGGGTATAGAAAAAGTATACTATGAAATGGGTGCTTTAGCTTACACAGTAAACTATGTGGCTGATAAGAGAGATGGAAAACTTACTTGGTGGGATAAGGCAGGCTATAAGTTAGCTGATATGTTTTACAAAAATGGAAAACTAGAAGGTATCGAACAGTCTTACTATAAAAGTGGACAAGTAAAACATAAAGTTATGTATATTAACGATATGAAAGAAGGAAAACAAAAAGATTTTTTTGATAATGGTGCTCTTGCTAGTAGTGTTACCTATAAGCATAATAAAAAAGAGGGTATGCAAAAAGAGTTTACAACTTCAGGGAAACTTTACACTCAAGTGCTTTATAAAAATAACTATAAAGAAGGCACACAAAAGTGGTATGATGCTAAAGGAAATGTGACAAGTAGTATTTTTTACAAGATGGATAGACCAGTAGATGTGATGAAGAAAGTACAGACGAAAAAAGAGGAACCTAATGTTCTTATACAGAGTATAGATTTTTCTCCTAAAAAACCTGAATAGAGAGCTGTTTTAAGCTCTTTTGACACCTTCCATTATCTAAACTCCACTACAATATTTTATTATAATTAAGGATTACATATGAAACAACTTTTATCTATCATCTCTTCGATGAAAACTATGGCAATTTTGATGCTAATATTCGCATTCTCTGTTGGGTATGCTACTATCGTTGAGAATGACTTTGGCACGATGACTGCAAAGGCAGAAATCTATAATGCACGATGGTTTGAGGTTCTTTTGGGACTTTTAGCATTAAACCTAGCACTCAATATACATAAATACAAAATGTACACACTCAAAAAAGCATCAATGTTCCTTTTTCATAGTGGTTTTTTAGTCATTTTACTTGGTGCTGCTATCACTAGATATGCAGGGTATGAAGGTACTATGCACATACGAGAGGGTGGTGATGCTTCTTCTATCGTAAGTTCAGATACATTTGTTAGTGTAGATGCAAGAAGTGCTACTGATGTTGCGAGCTTATCGAAAAAAGTCTACCTCTCTGCTAGAAGCCAAAACAACATAGATATTTCCTTGTCAGTAAATGAAAAAAATGTAAATGTTAGTTTAGTAGAGTATATTCCTGATGCAGTTGAAACACTTGTTGAGGATAAAGAACATGGAAAACCAATAGCAAAGTTTATGTTAACTCAAAATGGTCAGGGTAAACCTGTAGCTCTTGAGCAGGGTCAGTTTATAAATGGTGGTTCTTTTATTATTGATTTTGGTTCGGGCGAGACATTTGATAAGCCTCTTATCTCTATCACTCTTAAAGGTGACATTCCTTATATAACTCATGATGAAGTTCTTTCTACTTTTAGAATGGCAGATCGTGTAAAGGGTGAACTGAGTGCAAATGCTACAGATGAGTTGTATCAGCGTGTTCTTTATAGTACTCCTGATGGTGGCAGTTTTGTAATGCGTGACTTTATGACACATGCTGTAAAAAAACTTGTAAGTAGTTCAGCCTCAAGTATGAACAGAAAAATGAAGATGAACTCAGGTGGGATAGATGCTTTTCGCTTTAATGTAAGTGTAGGAGAGGAGTCTAAAGAAG
>JALSMC010000106.1 GCA_026987995.1 Sulfurimonas sp.
ACACATCCACTTAGGTACTTTGACGGTATAGCCCAAGTCCTCTTGTAAATTCACCTCATCTACTTTGATAACCATACCATCCATCATCATAGGTATCTCGTCACGTTTGCTTATGAGAAAATAGTAAAAATCCTCTATCTCCTCTATGCTATTACACGCTTTAGCATATGGGGGTTTCAAAAAGCCTAGGGCATAGATAAAGTCCATCTTCTCGGAGAGTCTACTCTGTATCAAACTGTTCTCACCCAAACCCCACGGGTAAAAGACAAGCCTACGCCTGGCAGTAATAGCACTATCAAGCTGACGCAAGCTCCCTGCTGCTGCATTACGAGGATTGGCAAAGGGTTGCTCCCCCTCTTCTAATCTCTCACGGTTGATGATTTCAAAATCATCTTTACGAATGACCACTTCACCACGTATCTCTATCTGCCCTTCATAGTCTATGCTTAGTGGCACAGAACGAATCGTACGCACATTGTCCGTCACCTCTTCGCCTACCATGCCATCCCCACGGGTAATGGCACGTACCAGCAACCCACCCTCATAGAGCAGGTTCATACTTGCCCCATCAAATTTAGGCTCACAAAAGTACTCGCACTTCCCTACATTTTTCTCTACCCTATCTAACCACTCTTGCACCTCTTCTGTGCTAAAGACATCTTCCATACTCCACATACGTTTGATATGTGTGGCTTTGCTAAACTCATCACGTACCACACCACCCACACGCTTGGTGGGAGAGTCCTCTATTACCTCAGCAGGATTGGCTCTCTCATAGTCTAGCACTTCATGGTAGAGCGTGTCATACTCTTCGTCTGTGGCTATAGGGTTGTCTTCTACATAGTAGGCGTGTGCCCATTTTTTGAGCTGTTTGGTTTTTTCTTGGTATTGTTTGTTTGTCATCTATAAACTAATCTCCTTATCCTCATGCATATTATTACTCTAACTATATATTTCATGTCCTAAGTCTTTCTTTTAAACTAATTAGCTCTTGTATATCATCATAATAATACTCCACAATGTTACCATTTCCAATAAGTACAATAGCCTCTTCTATGACATCCAGCGGAGCGACAAACCACTCACGAGGTTTATGAACACTCCCTTTCTCATCAACTATATCTACATCTAAACAGCTATTTGCAAAAAACTTATGGATTAGTTGCTCAAGTTTATGAGGATTTACATTGTAAACTTCGAAGGAGGCTACTATTTGAACATCAGCCATAAGGTATGTGGGGTCTAGTTTCGCATTTTTAATTCTCGTCTCTACGGCAGTTGTAGAAAATCCAATCTTATATAGATTCCGTTTAGTTGCAATTTTATCATCACTGCTTAAAGATTTTAGGATATAAATAAAGCCATTTTTATTATCCTCTTCAGCTACATTGAAAAGGTTATCTACTCGATCGCTATCTAACTCTGTAACCATGTTTCCACTTGCTTGAAGTCGTTTACCAAGTGAGCGAAGAAGCATATTTGATTTTGTGCCATTTTCAAAAATTAGTGTAGTTCTTCTGTTTATCTTACCACTATTTCCTCTATACGGTTTTTCAATATTTGCGATGTAAAGTAAAACCCCGTCAAGTACACAAAAAGTTCCAATAGCCAAACGACTCTCAATAGATGGAACAATTTTTCTCTTCCCCTCTCTTAAATCTTTTTGGCATTGTACAAGTAGTGGCTCGTACTTTTCAAAGTCATCAAACTTTTCTCTCTTAGCTACAAAGTCGGGATCAGCTCTATTTTTATCAATCTTTGGAACATTCACTAAAGTATGAATATCTTCTTCTGTATTTGTATTTAATAGTCTAAAAGGGTCACTATTTAAAATATCATCAATAGAGTTTATATCTGCCATTATTCTTCCCCTCTATACTCTAGTAAATCATGCTTATCATATTTTTTTAAAGCTTTCATTTTATCAAGATTATCTCTTATCCCTTTAAGTCTTGAAAATAATCCTCTTTCATTCATATCAGTAGATTTCTGCGGTTCATTCCCATTTTTTTCGTAAAAACTATTAATCTCTTCAAACGAAGCCACCAATCTATCATCAGCAGTTATAATTGGATTTTTAGCTTTAATATCTGGTAAAAGATTAAAAGGATCATTATTTAAAATATCGTCTAAAGTAACTCTATCCATTTGCCATTCGCTCTCTTTTTAAATTATTTAAAAATATTATTGCTTCAGCTAATCTTTTTTCTTTAACATCACTTGATTTTATATCAGGCAGCCTATTTTTTTCTTTTTGAAACAAAGGAATTTTATTGTATAAAATAACTGCTTCTTCTACATCCATAGTTATGCGAGTAGCCTCAATAGACTCTTGAATGAGTTTAAGTACACCAGTAGTAACCTGTTTGGATAAAATCTCAAAAGCCTGTTGAAATGGATTTATACTGTTGATAAGATCGATGTTTAAATCATCAAGGTTGATAAATTTATCCGCCATTCGTATAAACTTTTTATCGCCATTCTGCTCTATCTTAGCATTTCTCACTACACTATCTATCACCACATATTGACTTAATTCTTTTACTTCTGCTTCATCAAGTTCAGGGTATTTAACTTTGATGATTTTTGGAATTAGAACTTCATTTATAACCTCTGGTTCAATATTACCTGGCATTGCTTTTAACATTTGTGGGTCTTGGAGTATGGAGGCTTTGAGGTCATTCAAATCACTCTCTATAATGTCATTTACTTTTTTACTGTTTGGCTTTTTAAAACCTCTGATTTTCAACTCACCTTTTTTAGGAGGCTCTTTGTCGTTGTCAAATCGTGGTTTAAATGTAAAACTTGGTGCTAGAACTTGCTCCATCAAAAGAGATGAAGTGATAGCCTTTAGCATATTGTTTACTGAGAGTTTTACTTCATCATTAGCAGCATCAGGTTTAGCTATAAGGTTTGTAAACTGTGCTGTAGTTTTGTTTTCACTATCTCTCGTAGCACGACCAATTATCTGTATAATTTCAGTTAGTGAACTTCTGTACCCAACGGTAAGTGCATGTTCACAGTACGGCCAGTCAAACCCCTCTTTTGCCATACCAAGAGCGATAACTAAATCC
>JALSMC010000107.1 GCA_026987995.1 Sulfurimonas sp.
ATTTTTACGAACACGTTTTAGGAGAGATTTTGGTGAATGAAAAAAAATGGCTGCTTGCCTATTTAGGTGCAGTGCTTCTTGTAGGTCTTGTGCATAATGTTTTCTTTATGCTCTTCTCTATCGCAGTGACATTTTTTCTTAACAAAAAAGCAAAACTCAGAATCCTCTCCAAAGCAGTTTTTGTCATACTCTTTTTTAATGCTACTGTGACTATCTCCTACCTAGTTTATGCACTCTTTGAAGTAAGTGCAACACCTTCTGCCTTGATACTTATAAACTTAAGAGCATTAGCCATTACCATGCTAACATTTACACTTATTCACAATGTGAATATCCATAAAGCACTAGAGTTTCATCCTCTGTTTAGTATACTCTACAGCTTTACCTATGCACAAATTATTCTGCTCAAGTCGATGCTCATTGACTACTACAATGGTCTCAAAAGTAGAGGAGCTTCACTCAAAAAGCAGATAAACAAAGAGCAACTCCCTCCACTTTTTGCTACACTTTTCACTACAATGCTTCACAAATCAAATGAGCAAACAATGGCTCTCAAATCAAGGGGACTCTTAGATGGTTAAAGTTCAAAACCTCTCTTATAGCTATGAGGATTATCAACTCAATGAAATAGAGGTACTTAAAAATATAAGCTTTGAGATACAAGAGGGTGAGAAAGTTATCTTACTTGGTATCAATGGCTCTGGAAAATCAACACTACTCAAAATTTTAAATGGTCTTCTTTTTGCACAAGAGGGAGAGTATAGTTATAAAGGGGAGGTTCTCACAAAAAAAGCATTCAAGAAGAGTGCAAAAACTTTTAGAAAAGAGGTAGTTTTTGCTATGCAAGACCCCGCTGCAATGCTCTTTAATCCTACCGTTTATGATGAAATAGCCTTTGGTCTGAAGCAGTTTGAATTTGAAGATGTAGAGCAGAGAGTAGCACAGTGGGCAAAAATATTTAAAATAGAGCATCTACTCAAATCCTCTCCCCTCTCTTTAAGCGGTGGACAGAAGCAAAAAGTTCTCCTCGCTTCACTTTTGTGTATAGAGCCAAAGTTTTTGATGATGGATGAGCCAACAGCACACTTAGACCCTCCTACAACGGGGTGGCTTGTAGAGTTTTTAGAGGAGCTTAACATCACCTCTATCATCTCTACACACAATCTTAGTTTAGGACAAGAGTTAGGCAAGAGAGCCATTGTGTTAGGAGAGGATCACTCTATCTTATATGATGGTGACATAGCAACTCTTTTAAGTGATACAGAGCTTCTTGTAAAAGCACAGCTTCTGCATAAACATAAGCATATTCACCATGGAGTGGAGCATAAACATTACCATTTACATAGTTGGCAGTAGAACATAAATCCTAATAGATTTCCACTTAGTTTTAAGAACTAAATAATATAATATCCAAATGAATTGTATATACTGTAACCATTCTTATATTTATCAACTTGCAGATGAGCAATGCAAATGTAGCAAATGTAAGAGAAAATTTAGTCTTAAAAAAATTCGTAGAGAAAAACTTCTCTTTACACACTTTCAAAATAGTGATACCGCTAGAAAAACTTCGATAGAGACTAGTATGCATTTTATTACAGTCCAAAAATATTTTGATAAGTTCAGAAAACGTGTTGCACATTACTCTGATGAGATGTATCAGTTAAATAGTCATAGGGTTACAGACTACGATGAGTATCTTTATCTCCCACGAAGTCTCGATATTAAAAAAGATTTAGACAAACTTCAGCATTTTTTGACACTTGCTTATGATGATACTATTTACACTATTATGATGCCAAAAATGAAACAGTCCATATTTCACCCAGAAGATAAAAAAGAGAAAAAACTTCTAATGAAGTATCTTAAGTTTAACACTATCTCCAAACTCTCCAAATCACAAAATATTATTACACAGTTTTGGGAATACTTTGAAGAATTTATTTGTCAGTATAAAGGGGTAAGTAATGAAAAGTTTATCTTTTATCTTAAAGAAGCCGAATGGAGATTTAATATTGAGCAAAAGTCTAATAGACTTCTTGCATAACCCAGATATACCTCAGAGGGCTAAAAAGTGGTAAGATAGTGTAAAATAAATTTTTATGCCTAGCCCAAAGCTAAGGATAAAACATTTTTTTGCGCTAGATTGCTACTTTTCATCCCTCCCTTTGGGCACTTATGAGAGAGCTTTATTCTTCGTTAGATAACCTTCACCATAGCTACCATCTGCCTTGATTAAAACTCTCTCATAAGTGCTGAGGCATATCTGGGTTATGCAAGAAGTCTAATATAAAATGGTACACTACTTTAAAAGGAAAAAATTATGAAACATCCGGTAAGAACCTACTTAGAAAAAGGCAAAACATACAACTACTGTACTTGCAGTAAAAGTGCTGATGGCGTTTTATGTGACGGAAGTCATAAAGGCACTGAATTTACACCCAAAGAGTTTATAGCAACTCGTGACTCCGAGTTTCTGTTATGTCTGTGTAAGAACAGCACATGTACCCCTTTTTGTGATGGTGCCCATGCTAAACATGAAAAGTTGGATTTAGACTTTTTATTGGAGTGATTTCATTAATTAGGTAGATACTTTATGACAATAACTTTCTTGCCATAAAAAAACCTACTTTTAGAAGTCCACTTGCATCAAGAAATGTTTCCATATACTCATTAAAACTAACACCTCTATATGCTAGATATTCATCAAGATACTTTTGTGAGGCTTCCATACCACCCTTGTACTCTTCTAAGATAAGCTTCTCATAAAGTTCTGAAATATGATGTTTATCAAATGAGACATACCTTTGCTACTATCATGATAGAAAATGGTGAAGATATTCTGTGGGTTAGTAATATGCTTGGTCATGCTGATGCATCAATGACTCTACAGATGTATGCTAAATATTGCTATCTTAAATCAAACTAGTGGATAACTTCAAAAGGGTATTTTTATCAGTTTCATTAATATTTTGAAGTAATTCGGTTACAAAGTCAGTGAACTTTTTAGCTGTGCTAAAATATATGTTTT
>JALSMC010000108.1 GCA_026987995.1 Sulfurimonas sp.
ATTTGAACTTATTTTTGCTGAGACATAAGCATTTTCTTCAGCTGATGTAATGGTCGCTAAGTAACCTGTTCTACCATTATAACTTTTTGCAGCGGCGGCATCTCTTGCCGCCGTCCAATTTACTCCGGCATATACAATCTCATAATAGTGCTCAACACCATTGATGGTCAATGAAGGCAATCCTCCAGCCGTAAAGCTTACTTTTCTGTCAGCTGCATTTGAAGATGAAGTTTGAAGTTTTACTGTTCTAAGTAGAGTAGTCCAGTTTGCAGCTGTGGTAGTACCACTCAATATCAAAGACCCTTTTGCACTATCAAAACTTCCTGATATCCCATAAGCGGCAGTAAAGCTCAGTGTATCACCGCTTGTATAGTTTGCAGCTATATCAACAATATAGTTTGTAACATCAGCACCTGTAATCGTAATATTTGGTGCAACTACTTGACTTGAGGATGAAGAGACTATCCCAGTCAAACTTAGCCATGCAGGTTTAGAGACCACATTCCATGTAAGAAAATCACCATCTGCATCTGATCCAGACAAGACATAAGTATAAGCACTATCTTGGGCTGCTGTTGTTATAGCATTGCTTGTAACAACTGGAGCAGCAGCAAAACTGTTTGTAGCAACTGTTAAAAAGAGCGTTATTAGTAAAAAATATTTTGTTATTATTGACATGGGAATTATCCTTTTTTATTATATATCTGCGTTGAATATTTTGAAAAAGTATAACATTAAATAGTCTGAAAATAGTCTAATGTTATGGATTATGTATTAAAAGTCACACTGTTACTTTATACACATTGAGCTTATAACCCACACCATAAGAGTTTACTACACCCTTGCTTGGAAGCTTTGCACGCAATGTGCTGATGAGTGTTTTAATAGTAGATTCCTTGTAGTCTTTGCTTGGGATGTCATACCAAACAGCTTCATAAATCGCTTGGTAATCTATGTTGGCATTTAAGTTTGAGACAAAAAGAGTAAAGAGAAGGCTTTCTTGTTTGCTTAAAGTGATAACTTCATCCTTGTACTTTAACTCTTTACTTGCATCGTTCCAAGTATAATACTCCTCATCAATCTGCCACAATTTTATACATTTTAAAGGCTCAAGCTTTTTTCGTATTTTGCTAAGAGCAGTTGTTAAATCACTACGAGTGATTGGTTTTTCAAGGTAACATACAAGCCCCAACTCTATAGCTGTCTTGAGGCATTTTTTATCAGATCGTGCACTTAAGAGGAGTATCTGCGTTTTATCGTCATGCTCTCTTATTTTCTGTGCTACTTCTAGACCATTTTTCTTTGGCATATTGATGTCTAACACAACAACATCAGGTTTTTTGTCTTCATATATATTAAGTGCTTCTTTTCCATCAGTAGCTAAAAATACATCTTTAAAATAGTTTTTAAAATATTGTGCATACTGTTTTTGAATATCTGGTTCATCTTCTGCATAAAGTAGTGTTTTTTGTTTTAAAATATCTTGCATTTCTATACCTCACTGTGTAAAATTATACTAAATTCTGTAGTATCATTATAACTCTGTACTCTAAGTAACCCTTCAAGACTCTGCGTTACTACTGTTTGTGCAATGTAGAGTCCTAGCCCTGTTCCCTTAGACTTGTGCTTCGTAGTAAAGTAAGGTTCAAAAATACTCTCAATTATTGCAACATCGATCCCCCCTGCTTTATCTTTTACAGATAAGAGTATCTCTTTTTGAGATTTTACCAGACTTATTTCTATGGTTTTGTTTTGTATCTCTTTATCTTTATAGGCATCTTTTGCATTGTTTAGAAGTATTAAAATCACTTGAATGAGTTCTGACTTGTAGGAGTTTATCTCTACTTCCTCAGAGCAATGTATAGAAAGTACAATGGACCCATCTTTGAGTGAAGACTTCAGAAGTTTTTGTATATTTTTTAAGAGTTCGTTGATGGTGAATCTCTCTTTAGTTTTGTTTGGACTAAAAAAGTCACTAAAGTCTGTAATAGTGTTTGACATATAAGTAGTCAATTGTTCTGCATCATCTATATGTTTTTTAAATGTCTCTTTATCAAGTTTGTCATTTTCATAACTATACTCAAGGTTAAGTAAAATACCATTGAGACTAGCAAGAGGTTGTTTCCACTGATGAGATATATTTGAAATCATCTCCCCCATCGAAACAAGCTTGCTCTGTTGAAATATCATAGTATCTTTCTCTTTAGAAAGGCTAAGCTCTTTTTTTACTTTTTGCTCAAGTTTTTTATTTAAACTTTTGAGTGCTTGCTGTCTGTAGAAATAAAATAAGAGTAGCATAACAAGTACAAACAGTGCCTTTTTTACAAGATCGTAATCTATTTTGTTCAATATCTCTAAGACTTGGACAGTAACTGTTTTCTCTTTTTCTAAAATTTGGAGTGAATTATTATAATCAAAAATAAACTTCTCAAAATCAATATCTGTAGTAGGGACTATGCCTAAGTTTTTAAAATTTTGTGCGATGAGTGTAAGTTTGTCGGTATGTATACTCCCTAACTTAAAAATATGCGCAAGAATAGTATTTTTTATCTGAATTGCTTCAAAAAGAAAATGCTCTTTTGTTTTATTTTGTGTATTGTATTTTTTCAGTATGACAGATATTGTCTCATCAATATGGTCAATAGCATAGAGCCAACCTTTTAAAGAAGCATCTCTAAAGTTTCTTACACGCTCTGGATGTTCTTGTGCTTCTTGAGAAGATGTGAAAATATTTATGTCATAAAAATCAACACCATAAGTAGAAGGTTTAAGAAGATTGTACTTAAACCCGCACTGATCGAGTTTGTAGACCTCATTTGTAGTAAATACAACCATACCATCTACTCGTCCCTCTACTAAGTCAGTTATTTCAAATGTAGGTTTTACTATATCTATATCAGAGAGGTTTATATCGAACTGCTTTAACATACTAAGAAGAGGAGTATTGCTAATAGACTCATCTAGTCCCATTATTTTTCTGTTCTTGAGATCCTTAGGTGTTATAATCTCTCTTGTCGTTGCA
>JALSMC010000109.1 GCA_026987995.1 Sulfurimonas sp.
GGGAGGAATTATTTGAGAAGTATTATTATCAGAATGGTTAATTTGGCATAATACATTCTTATTTTTATGTTCAAAAGTATCAGCAATTGGTATAGCAAAGCGATCACCAAAACCACGGACACCATGCATTGTACCAAAGTAGTGATCAAATGAACGATTTTCTTGTGTCAAAATCACAATATGTTCAATATCTTTAATCGTACCAGTTTTATTATTTGCTTTAATTGTGAGAGCTTTTAAAATCGAAGGAGGTAATATTCCAAACCCAATACTTCCACCCATCATACGAAGGAAGTCTCGTCTATTATTAATCATAATTTTCCCTATAGTTACTTATAACCGTGCAGTATATAATATATTTTGAAAGTACTCCCCCCAGAAGAGAGGGGAATAAATAAGTTTTAAAATGTTCCAGAAACTGTTAAAGTTGTTGTACGAGGAGTTCCAACAAAATAAGTTGAAGTCCCTACGGTATCACCAAAAGCCCCAGCAGTTGCTAAGTAATCTTCATCCAAAAGGTTGTTAATATTCATTAAAATACTTACATCTTTTAAAAATGATTTTTTAAGTGCTTTCTTGTAACCGATATATGCATTAGCCAACATATAATCATTAATTTTATCGGAATTATCACGAGTTCCATAAATTTCTTGATTTGCTTTTGCATTTACTCCAAAAACATAGCCGTTTTTACTATAATCAAGTGCTAGATTTAACATATTAACAGGAATGAAAGGCACACGTTTGCCTTTTAATGAGTTACCATTAACATCTTCCGTGTATGTAGAATCTGTATATGTATAATTTCCAGAAAGTTTCCAATCTTTACTTAACATATGTAAGGCACTCAACTCTATACCTTTTGACTCAACACCACCCACATTAGCTGCATAAGAAGTATCTGCTGCAAAAATATCACCTGTTCCTGCTGTTATGTTTTCAATCTTGTTTGAATAATCTACATAATAAAGAGTAGCCGTTAATGCTGTATTTCTAGCATTAAATCTATAGCCTAAGTCTACATTCGTAGATTCTTCATTTTTGATATTTGGGTCATAAGTAGTACCAGTATATATTGAGTCAGGAAGCTGTGCATAGTTCATCGCATAAGATAAATAAACTTGGTTAGAGTTATTTAACTTATATGTTAAACCTAATTGTGGTAAGAATGGTGCCGATGAATCTTTTCCTGGTTGAGAATTAGCGGCATTTTGATGGTCTGTATATGTTACAGTAGTCAGTTGACTTTTAGCACCTAAATCTATAATAAGGTTATCATCCATAAAATGTAATTTTGTTTGCAAGTAAGCCATCATTGATGTAGTGTCAAAGCTTCTATTGAAGTTTTCAAAATATGGTGTCTGGTCATAAGTTAGACCAGTATTTTGATCTTTTAAGTTATACCAATAGCGTTTGTTTTGACGAGCACCCGACTCACCCCATAAACCAGCTAATAATTCATGATCACCTATATCCATATTCCAGTTAAGTGTAGCACCAAATCGTTGTGTGTAGTATTCAGATTGACGAAAAGATTGTCTAGTAGTGTCTAATGTACCATCAGGCAAGATAACATAATTTGGAGCCCAGTTACCAGTACCAGATTGGTCATGATAGTATGGAGTAAGTTTTAATGTAGATTCCCCAATCTCACCTGATAAATTTAGACTAACTAGTGTATCAGTTCTAGCATTTTGCCAAGCATCAGCATTATATGCATTATATGCTGTTTGTTCTGATAAATCTGCATCTGATGAAGTAGTTGGGTATGCTACCCAACTTGTATTTAGTCCATAGTCCCTACCATATTGATCATAATCAGCTTTTGATATATCTAAATAATCATGATCCTGTCGATCATTGTATGAAATGTTTAATTGAATATCTATATCACCAAGTTTTGATAATAATTTAGCCTCAAGGTGTTCTCTTTTTAATTCACCCTCATTTTTCCATTTATTTGTTGTTGTTTCAGATATACTAATATAAGCACGAGTATCTTTTGCAAATTCACCTGTATCTAGACGTGCAAAATTTCTTTTAGAATTATATGAACCTGTTGTATTTGACACTTTTATAGCAGTATCTTTTTGAGGAAGTGCTGTAACATAGTTAATAGATCCACCTAAAGCAGCTGCTGAAGGAGTTGCTAATGAACCTGAACCTTGATGTACACTAACAGATGCTAAATTTTCAGTTTCAACAAATCTGTTTACCGGAGCTCCACCAGCTGTAGAAGATGAACCTAATGGTACACCATCAACTAAAAAAGCAATTTGGTTTTTATTAAAACCACGCATATTTACTTGAGTTGCATATTCATAAAGACCAAATGTACTACCTTGAGTCACTGATACTCCAGCGACATTGTTTAGTAAGTCTAGTGGATTTGACATAGTAGTAGTGGTCTGTATCTTTTGTGTATCAATGATATTGTTTGAATGAGAAGATGTATCTCCAACGATTGAGACTGAATCTAACACCTCTGTATTATCAGCATTTAATATAGATATTGCTGCAACTAATGATAACGCGATTACTTTTTTCATGTTTACTCCAAATATTGAATTTCAGAATAATATAAAAACTATGTAACAAGAGCACTACAGGTTAATTACATTATGAAACTATCAATAGTAACTAAAATAAAAGGTTTAAAGAGTGTGATAAACGGCAGTAGACATACCAAGAAATGTAATGAAATTTATAGTAAAAGAAAAGAGCATTTTGGTATGTCAATAAAATGATACTAATTAATTATTACTATATCGTATTATTGAGGTATCATTATGGAGTCAAGTATATAGTAGGCTAATTAAAGGTTGTCAATTTTAAAAATTATAAATAATTTAACCATGATTCTGCCATTTTTTTACTTTTTTTATACTCTTTTGCTTTATAAAATGATTTTTTTGCATCTACCGTATTTAGAAGTTCATAGTAAGCTTTCCCCAACATAAGATACATAAAGCCATTCTCTTTATTCTCACCAACAGAGAGCGATAATTTTATATTTTCTATTACATCATGATATTTTCTTTGATTGGCATAAATTTTAGCAATTTTAAAATATGTTTTTGAAGATCTATTTAATTTAGCAGAGTTTTTATACCAATGAATTGCTTTATCATAAGACCTTGCTTCATAATATAAATCACCTAATAAGTTTAAATTTTCTTCAGTAGACTGTATATTATGTAAATTTATATTCTCTTGCATAATTAGAGCAGCTTTATATGGAATACTATTGTATTGTAACCATGAGATAAGACGTAATAACTCTTTTTCACTTAAACCAAGATGAGCTATATTAGAAATATCTAATGATGCCAAAGCATTGTCAAACTTGTCAGTCACTGAATATAAAGATGATAACTGAAGCCAATACTCCTTGTTTTTAGGATCTAGAGTGATTAATTCCTTGAGCATATTTATAGCATTTTTATAATCTTTGAGCATGTAAAAACTATAATATTTTATCTTTAACCACGAAGGTTTTGCATTTTTATCAATTTTTATTGCCCTATTGATATCTACTATAACTTTATCATATGCTTTTAATATCATCTCAATATTTGCTTTTGTAACATAGTACTCAGACTTAGGCTCTAGGGCTTCCTTAATCAGTTCATCAGTATAAAAAAGTGCTTGTTTATATTTTTCTGATTCCATTAATATCTGTATGATATTTAAATATGCATTTGAGACTTGACTAGGTGCTAATGCTTTATAAGAGATCGCATCTTTAAAATACTTTAAAGCTTTTTGTTCCTCTTTTACTAAAGTGTAAAAATAACCTATATAGAATCTTATGTATGCTTTATCTAACTTTTTTCTAATATCTCTAGACTTTTCTAGCTCCAATAAAATAGTTTCTGCTTCTTCATAATTATTTTTATCAAGTAGATTCTGGACTTTAGAAATACCCTCATAAGTTGCCTGTGTTAATTGATATTTTTTTTCTTCTGCACCTGCTGAGCTGAAAAACATCAAAAGAATAAACATCATTATTACAAATTTCATAATCTTATTCTCCTAATTTAAAATTCAGGGTTATGACCCCTTTTTGAGCCACAGCTTTACCATCTACAGTTTTAGGTCTAAACTTCCATTTTCTTAATGCTTTTTTTACAGACTTATCAAAAACACCACTAGGAACAGATTCTAAAATTTTAATATTTACTACATAGCCATCTGCACTAACATTTAGCTCTACTTTTACATGTCCCTCTGTACCCATTCTTTTAGCTCTTGATGGATAAAGTGGTTGTATTTTAATCATTGGTGAGAGAACAGAATCCATCTTAGCCATTTTAATAGGTTCTAATATCTTCGGTGCACCTTTACCAAATTTCATATCACTTCCAAGTGTTGGCATCTCCATATCTAAGACTGGAGAATTATCTACTCTATCACTTTTACTCTCTTGTGACTCAGTTTGAATCTCAGGTGGTTTTTTCTGCACTACTGGTTCTGGAGGAAGCTCTTTATCAACTTCGGGAATTGAATCACTTTTTGTTACTTTGATAAAATCTATTACCTTGTATATTTCTGGTTCTACTAACTTATTTGAGCTTGAACTTATCATATAGTTCATAAATAAAAATAGAGTCAAAGTTATAATCAAACCTATAAGTAAAGAAAATAACCAGCGAAATATATTGTTCTTAATCACTCTGTGCCCCAATAGAGATTTTAGAAACACCTGCCAATTTTATTTGATCCATTACTGAAACTAAAATTCCTGTTTCTGATTTTTTATCAGCTGTTATTACTACTGATCCATCAGGAGTATCAGCATGCAGTCTCTCTACTGTAGTTCTTAATGCTCTTATGTCTACAGGATGTTTATCTATCCAAATTTCACCAGATTTACTTATAGCAATTATTATATTTAACTTTTTTTCTTGTTTTGCGGTGCTTGCTTCTGGCTTATTTACATCTATACCCGATTCTTTTACAAAAGAAGTCGTAACAATAAAAAAAATCAACATAATAAATACAATATCGAGCATTGGTGTCATATCTATATTTTGTTCGTCATCGGTACCTAGTAGGGCATCATAATTTTTACGCATCTGAGTCCTTTAAAACTTTATCTTTTAATTTACGAATCTCTTTTTTCATTACAGCATCCACTTGTGAGTATGCAAATAGTCCCAGTACTGCTAACAACATTCCAGCCATAGTTGGTATAGTTGCCATTGATATTCCACTTGCCATTGCTTTAGCATTTGTGCCTAATGAACTCATAGAGTCAAATACATTCACCATCCCTGTTATAGTCCCAAGCAATCCTAAAAGTGGAAATAACGAGATAGTTACTTTCATGAGAGATAAATTGGAGTTCAATGCTATGCTTAATTTCGATACTTGTGCAGTTTTCAACTGTATGTTTTCCCAAGAGTCTGCATTTTCTTGTGCTTTCCAATATCTTCTTAATTGTTTAGAAATAGTTCTATAATTCACTTTTTGATATATAAATTTTTCTATTACCAAAGTCCAAAAAAAGATAGATAATAAAAATAGTATTAATAGTACATCCCCTCCAGTTTGAAGAAAAACTAAAAGTTCATTATATATTTTTATATCGTTCATCTGAATCAGCATCTAGCATCTCAAGTTGTTTAGCAACGAGTACTGAACTTTGTTGAGTTAATATTTCAATAATTTTTTTACTCTTAGACTGAACTACATTGTAAATGAATAAAATAGGTATAGCTACAACAAGACCTAATACGGTAGTCATTAAGGCTTGAGAAATTCCACCTGCCATCAACTTAGGATCTCCTGTCCCAAACAGTGTAATAGACTGAAAAGTTTCAATCATTCCTGTTACTGTACCTAGTAAGCCTAGCAATGGTGCTACAGCAGCTACAAGCTTAATCATAGGAAGTCCAGATTGTATATCTGGCAACTCCTTGAGTATTGCTGTATCCATTTTAGATTCTATTGTTTCTATATTTTTGTTTTTATTTTTTTCAAATGCTGCTAAGATTCTTCCAAGTGGATTTGTCGTGTCAATTTGGGAACTATTCATCTGCTTATTCATTTTAGAGTTAGCACTTACTAATGTAATATACTTATAGATAGAATAAAGTATAGTTAATACACCAAGCATTAAAATTATATAACCGATTATTCCACCTTGATTTATTCTATCCATCAGAGTTGCTTTTTCTTTAAGCATATGAAACAACACTCCTTTAGTCGGATCAAGAAGAATCGGTGTGACCTTATTCGATGTGCTATAGTATTGAGGAACATATGAGACACCTTTTGGTTGTCGCATCATTTTTACAAATTGACCTATGGAGTCATCGTATCTAATATACTCATTTTTATCAAATGCACTAAAAAGACCAACCCTTGTAACTATTGAAGTGTTTTGCATGCCAAGTGTATCAACAACTTGTGCTTCATAAGTTGTTGTTTTTCCAGATTCTATAATTTCTTGAATATAAAGTTTCCATAATTTTCTTAAATTATCGATAGTTGGCATAGAGTGAGAAGTAGAAAATTCATCTAAAAACTTTTCTCTATTTTTTAGTTGTGTAGAAGTCATAGATACCTTCAAAAGAGATGATAAATCTCTAGCCTCTTGTTTTGATATGGCAAAAAGATTTTTTAAGGCACCAGTATTTTTTTCAAGCTCCTTATGCTGATTTTGAATAGTTACTTTTTGTGCTTTAAATATCTCCTTTAATTGTTTCGTTCTGTTTTTAGCTTTTTTTAGAGATAGCTTAATATCTCTTAATAGCTTTTTAGATTTTTTTAAATCTTTGAGAAAAACCTCTTCTCTTAATTTATTAATTTTCAATTGAGTTTGTGTATTTTTATTAACATCTAAGAGTAGCTTATCTAATTGTGATGCTTGTAAACTAAGTGCTATGAATACTATAAGTAAAAGTATTTTTTTCATTTACTTGCCTTTGCGGATAATATAGGGAGTGTTAAAAAGTCAGGTGCTATTTTTTTACGAGCCATCCTAATAGCTTTTGAGATATCTTGATTGTATTTTTTATCTAAAATAATCCATTTTTTGTTTTGGAAATCATATAATCCACTCTCTTGTAGATTGAGACTTTGATAATAAAAAGCAGCTCTTCCAATTCGTAAAAAATCAACACTACGAGTATCTTCATTGCTCAACTTATCTCTATAAACTTCTATGCTTCTAGCATATGAGTACTCTATTTTATAACTATCCATAATCATTCTATATTGTTCCGAGATAGAAATGTCCGAATTTGCTAAATATGTTTTTAAATTATTAATTCTTAAAAGACGCTCCTCATATAAAAAAGGTGTATCAATCTCAATAAATTTGTCTAATGTACTTAACATATCTAACATTAAAGGAATGATTCTTTTATGTGTTTGAGTTATCTCTTTTAATTGATTTTTTAGTTTTGGAATCTCATTATTTTGTGTCTGAATAAAAAGTTCAATCTGCTTGTTATAAGAGTTTTGTTCATCTAGTTCTTTACTTAATCGAGAGTATTCATCAAAGATTTTTTCTGATTCATTTGCATATTTATTCACTTTCTTTTGTGATGATATAGAATCTTTATTTGCATTATTTACATCACTTAGCATTTTATCAATGCTAGATGCTTCTAAACTATATATAGTCATAAATACTAATAGCACAATTTTTTTATACAACATCTTTATCCTTCTTGAAATTTTAGAGGGATTATAGTGTTGTATTATTACTGATTTATTATATTTTAGTTACGATATGAAGACTTACTGTTGAACAATCACTTTTGTAATATTCGTCATCTGATTTTCTTGAATTTCTAAAAAAACATTATCAATAGGTTTTACATTAGCATATCTTCCATAAATAAAACTTTGTTCTTCAACTATCACTTTATATGCTTTGTTAAGTTGTATAGCTCTCTTGTAGGATGGAAATAAAAGCAGTGAAACATCATTATGTAATTTCTCAATTATATTCTCATTGAGAATACCATTGATGCCAAAAAACTTCTCTTTGACCTCATTGTTACTTCTAAACTCGTTCCCTGAATGGTTGTTGTTTAAATAAAAACTATATTCATTCTTGCGACCAATATTTTTATAAACAACTTGATTTTCTTTAACTCCAGCTAAACTTTTTTGAGTCCAATGATTCCAGCCAAAATCATTTTTATTTTTATCAACTCCTTCAAATTTACGAGTAAATGCAAAGGTAGAATCTGTAGTAACCCCTAAATGAGAATGGCACCCCATACAGTTAATAGTCTCTTCATGAGTTTGAGGTCTTAAATTACCTTTTTTATCTTCTATAAAACCTTGATATATCCACCCAATATCATTATTTAGCCCATCCTCATAGTTTCCTCTAAAACTAGACAATACTGCCTTATCACTTCCAAGAGATATTCTCTCTTTAAACTCTGTTCTTGCAATTCTATTTAGTTCACTATAAGTTTTCCAATTCTTTTTTTTTGCATAACGCAGTTCTTTCATTCGTTTTGATATTTTAATGTTTTTATCGCTAAAACTCCAATCTATATATCTCACACTATGTAAAAACTCTGTATTTTCAGGAAATAGTCCTGAAGCTAAATCAAATTTTTTATTATTCAATACTTGTTTTGCCATTCCTATATATGACATTTTGTCATAAGTCGATATAGCAATGTAATTACTTCTATCAAACACTCCATTTTGATTAAAATCTACACCATATTTTAATTCAGAAATAGTTGAGTGTAAACTTATATTTTTTTGTTTGACTAAAGATTCTACTATTGCTAAATTTATTTTGTAAATTTCTAAATCAAAATTACCACTATCGTCTTGAGAAAAAACTTTGTCTAAACGGATTAAGACATCATCAGTAGAACCATTTGTTGGCCAAAATGTTCCTAACAATGGGTAATATCTAAATGCTCTCCATAGCGTATATTTACCTTTTTTATCTCTATCAAAACCATCATCATCAAAGTTATAATAACAGTCTGGTCTATAACCTCTCCAGTCTTTGGGTAGTTCTTGAGAAAGTTTTATATTTCCATTATCATCAAAATAATTTGATTTTCTTATATAATTTAAAATAGTTTTATCACTAATTTTATTGACTTCTTCACTTCTATCTTTAAAAAGATTTGTAAAAGGATTTTTCATCATTTCGATTGGAAAGTTATACTCTTTTTGTAGATTTGTATCATTATAATAGTTTGGTATTTTTCCTACTGTATGACAGCTGTAGCAAGGGTTGGATATAATTTTGGTTTCATTATCCTTAGTTTTTGTATAACACATAGAAGTGATATAAGCACCTCTTGTGTTTACAACATCTTCATAGCTTATATTGTTTTCTAATTCTAGATCTTTTATATAATTTTTTTTTACTTTTTGTGTATCATCAAGATTAGCACTGTGACCTGATATAAAAAACAAGATTAATAAAATCACTTTTTTATGCATAATTATTTAAAAAGGATAGAAGGAAAACCATCAATATAACCTATTTCAGCTCTAAGCTCTTCATCGGTTACATTCTCGATTAATGGTGTGTTTGGTTTACTTCCATCTGCCGCTTCAGGATTATCCTTAAATGGATGCTGTGTATTAATCATAAGAACAGCTTTAGAGCCTACAATCCCAGTATCTACACCTGTAACTTCAGCACCGATTGGCAGCGAAGCAATTCTAGTTATAGATTTATCTTTTGTATTATATGCCCAAGTCATATTATTAACATGATTAGTAGTGTCTTCAGATATAAGTAATATGTTATTACCAATATAAGTTATATTATCGGGGTTAGCTATTGTATTAGGAGAACATCTCCACTCATCTGAATACTTTTCACCTATACTTAATGGATCACCTACAACTATTGCGTTCATTTTAGTAGCACTGTAATTTTCATCTAATATGACTTTATATACAGCTCCACAAATATTTCTTTTTAACTTAATGTGATTAGCTGGTTCTAAGCCTGTATAGTTATCTTCCATACTCTCATCAATTGAGCTCATTGCAACATAAAGGACATTACTATCTTTGTCATAAGTTAAGCCCTCTTCTTTTCTAAACTCTGTAGAGGCACCTTTATAAGCTGCATATTTACGTGACTCTAAGAATGCCGCTGCTTTTTCTTGACCTAATACAAGTTTCAAACACTCAAATGTAGAGTCTTCATAAATAGAAGTATATCCGCTCTCACAGTTCCCATTTTTATTAGGCTTAGCTATAGAAAAAATATTTGTTAATTTCATTTTCGAATCAATCATAGATTTTACTTCGCTATCTTTCGCATGACCTAGTTCAACCCAAGAGAGATTAAAAGTACCACCATTATCAGCTGAAACTTGATTAACTTTAGCTGCATAAAGAGTACCTTCCCAATCACTATTAAATTTATTAATTTTACTATCAGATACAAATTTCCAAAAACTTTTTGCTGTACCATCATCAGACATGTAGATAGTTTTAGAATCAGGCATCATGACTGCTAGTTCAGGAGTATATTTACCTGTTACATAATGTTTGGCAGATTTTGTTGAGCCATCTTTCTGTGGCTGAACCTCTACTATATAACCATAATTATATGGTGAAAATATATTTCCATTATAAGCATTTTTTTTATTAATCCCTGTATCACCTAAGTATTTTCCCATTGCATTTACATAGGAACAAAATGGATTTACTTCTCCATCAATATCATTATCTGTTCCATCTAATGCACAATCAATATAGAAGGGAGATTCAATATCAGAAAAAATAGAGTTTAAAGAGTAATCCTCTTCACCACCGATATGAGAACCATACAATGTTTTAGTACTAGCACAAGTAACTATAGTCCCACCAAGAGCAGATAAGTCTACTACTTTAGTATTAACTGCGACCAAATCTTCGTTTTCTACTTTTACTTCTGTATTATAAAGTACACCAGGGTACTCTTCCATATGCGTAATTAAAAAAGTTTTTTCTCCAATGGTAATAAGAGAATTACCGTCTGGTTCGTTAGAAATATCTTGTGAGCCATCTACTTCTAAAATAGGCTTTGAGTTCTTATCTGTAATGAGACCTATAATTCCACTACCAATTTTATCACCCATCTTTGCAAGTATTTTATAAGTTAAAGGATACTCTTTCACAGAACCATCATTATATGTAAGAGTAAGTGCCTTTGAAATTCTCATCATTTTTTTTTCTGTATTATTTACAGATAGAGAAACAGGTGCAAATTTTACTGAATTTACTGTTAAGGTATTAGATGAAAGACTTGAAAAGTAATAAAGCATTGTTAAAAAAGTAAAAGTTATTGCAGCTATAATAGAAATTTTATACATATATTTCTCCATATTTATTCAATAGAATAGATTATATATGTTTATTATTACAGATTGTTTTGATTAAAGTTACATTTTGATTACATTTAACAAAGACGCACTAAAACATGATAAAATGATGAAAGAAAAACCAGCGAAAGATGCACCAGTCATGAAATGTGGTGCAGGAAAATGTGGAGGAGATATGTAATGAAAAGAACTATACAAGTAGAAAATGTGAAATGTGGTGGTTGTTCTTCAACACTTACAAGTAAACTCAAAGATGAGTTTGGAGAGATAGAAGTAAACCTTGAAGTAATGCCAAGAGAAATTACTCTTGATATAGCAGATGATAGAATAGATGCTCTACACACAGCACTTAAAGGTTTAGGTTACCCCGTTTCAGGTCAAAGTTTTGGTTTTATCGAAGATACCAGTATGAAAGCAAAAAGTTTTGTTTCTTGTGCTATAGGTAAGGTAGATAATTTTAAAGAGGGAAAATAACCCTCTTATGCAAATACAAAATCTTCACTTGGACGACTTGGAACTTTTTTATAAGTATGCCAAGGAAGAGCATTGGGATATTGAAGATCCTCATATTCGTGCACTTTTAAAAACACATCCAGAAGATTTTTTCATCTTTTATGAGGATTCAGAACTACTTGGTTTTGTTGTCGCTGTTAAAGAGAGTGACGAGCTTGGTTTTATTAGCTCCCTCTTAGTACTCAAAGAGTTTCGTTGTCTTGGTTATGGGAAAAAAATATTTACTTTTGCATGTGAGCATTTAGGAGAGCGACAGATTGCGCTTGACAGTGTTTTAGGTCAAGAGATGTTTTATGAAAAGTTCGGCTTTAAAAGCTACTTTGATGTAAATACTTACCAATTTCAAACAGGAAAATTCTCCATAAATAGTGACACCTACGATATTATCGACTTTGACAAAGAGCTTTGTCTCTCTAATCAAACAAGATTCTTCAAAGCACTTTTAATTGATACGAATGTTCAGTACAAGGCAATAGTAGAAGAAGGAATTATTAGCTCTTTTGCTTTTGCATTTGCTTATAAAGATGGATATAAAGTCACCATACATACACAAGATGTTAACCATGGTGCTGCTCTGTTTTTTGCCCTTTGTAAAGAGTGTATACACCATACTGCTATCTATATCCAAACAACAAAGACCGATTCACTCCTAGAAGCATTAGCTCAAGCACTAGAGATGAAAAGAGTTTCCTACACTACAAGAATGTACAATAAAATCTTATAATCTATCTTTTTATCTCTGCACGAGGAATAAACTCTAATACTGTTGCATCTATACAAAAACGTCGTCTTCCATCTGCTCGAGGAAATACATGCCCCAGATGAATACCGCTTGTTTTAGATACAAGTGCAGTTCTCTCCATTCCATAAGAACTATCTACTCTCTCAACAATCGCTCCATCCTTTGCCTTATAAAAACTAAGCCATCCTGTCCCTGAGTGAAATCTATCACGAGTATCAAAAAGAATCTCTCCACTGAGTTTATCTACAAAAACACCATCAGGAGTATCTTCAAATATCTTATACTGCTTACAACCAGGAGCATCTGTTCCCTCATGAAATGCCACTTGATAGGCTTGAGAGTCTTTTCCTAACTTAAAAGCCCCAAGTGTTTTATAGAAAAGTTTTTTATCCATATAGCCAACATGACCTATAACTTCTTTGCCATCTTCTATAAACAAAATTGTAGGTGTTGCATAAAGTTCTGTATTTATCTCAAAACCATCAAGAGAACTTGCGAGTACTATTCGCATTGGAAGTGTACCCTTATATGAACTCGATACATCTGCTTCAAATTTTTCACAATACGGACAGTATGATGGTGAAGTTATCACTATGATTTCTTTAGCACCAAGTGGTTCTATCTCTACAGTTTTTTTCTTCTGTGCTTTAAACTTCACTCCAGTTGCATGGTTTGGACAGTATCCGTACGGATTTTTAGCAAGATAATCTTGATGATACCCTTCTGCATTATAAAACTTCACTAAAGGTTTTATCTCTGTGACTATATTTTTATATCCTGCTGCGTTTAAAAGCTTTTGATACTCCTCTTTTGTAGAGTTTGCAATCTTTTTTTGCTCTTGTGTTGTATAAAAAATGGCAGATCTATAGTTGTTTCCTATGTCGTTACCTTGTCCATTAACTTGTGTCGGGTCATGAAGTTCCCAAAATGATTTTATGAGTGTTTGTGCTGACACTTTTGTACTATCATAAACAACTCTCACACCCTCTGTATAGTTGACAACTTTTGAGCCACTTCTGAGACTACGGTATTTTAATACCTCATCATATGTAGGGTTCTCATAGTTACCGCCAACATAACCAGACTCAGCACTTATAACACCTTCAAAGTTATCAAAGTGTTTCTCAACACCCCAGAAACACCCTGCTGCGAAAACTATAGTCTCTTTAGTAGAATCTTTTGCACAAAGTGTACTTCCCATAGCGAACATAAAAACAACAAAAGGAAGCAATATTAATCTTATAGTTCTGTTTTTCACAATTTCATCCTCTTACTTAACTCTTCTCTTATAACATCTGCCACACGAAAAGAGTTTGCATAGATAGTCCAAGTGTAGGGGACACTTCCTCCTGTTGGCATGAAGCTTGCATCTGTTACATAAAGGTTTTCTAAGTCATGTGCTTTACAGTTTTTGTCTAGTACTGAAGTTTTTGCATCATCTCCAAAGCGGCATCCACCTGCTACTAGATTTGGTGGTGGAGATGCTGAGATGCTGTAGTCTATCTCAACTGCTCCCATCTGCTCTAATACTTCCACAGCTTTTTTTGCAAGATGCTCTCCTACTTCTAAGTCTTGAGGGTGCGAGTTAAGGTTTATAACTCCTACCGGAATACCCCACTTATCTTTTGCTTCATCATCTACACTTACATTACAGTTGTCAGTGGGTAACCAGTCGTTAAAGACTTCAAAAGTTAAAACGCGAGAAGTAGTAAGTCTTTTTTCTATCTTCTTTGCAAGTTTATCCCCCCAAAGAAGATTGCCATTTTCATCATACATTTCACGATTTACACGGCTTATGAGGTTTTGGTGTTGAAATAGAAAGTCGATAGTCCCACCCTTGTAGATGCAACAGCCATCATTGTAGTCATACCAATCCTGTAAACTTCGGTTAAAGAAAAGTCCTGGTTGCATCAGGGCAGTTTGCTGCTCTTTAGTAAGCTTCTCGAAGATAAACCTTCCACTTCCACTTCCTCCTGCTGAGAAAACAAGATTTTTTCCTAACTCTCCACTTGAGTTTGCCATGCCATTTGGGAACTCTCTATTTTTCGAGTTGAGCAGTAAACGCGAAGTCTCTATAGCCTGAGCTGCAAGAACAAATATCTTCGCATTTATCACATGTTTCACTCCATGTTTTGTGTAGTAGTATGCTTTAGTAATCTTGCCATTTTTTGAGTCTAGCTTATAGACAAAAGCATCTGTTATAACTTTTGCATCACACTTTTGCAATAGTGCTGCTCTCGCACTCCCTTTGGCTCCACTAGCACAACCATAACTCCCACAAAAGTTAGAGTAGTAGCAGCCATCTCTACCGAGTGCATTTTGACTTAAAACGGCTCGTGGGGTTGGGATGGCAGTAAACTTTAACTCTTTACAAGCAGTGTCAAACCATGAAGTTACTTCGTTTGTTTCAAGCATAGGGTATGGAAGGTCTGGATTTGAACGCGGTTCAAGGTACTTATGAGGAACTATCTTTCCGCTCACTCCTACCACTTTTTCTACCTTGTCATAATAGGGTTCTAGTTCGTCGTAGCTTATACACCAGTCTACAACATTGGCACCTTTTACTTCACCATAGCTACTGCGAAGTTTAAAGTCTTTTGGCTTCATACGATGGAAATAACCACTCATAAGGTTAGAACTTCCCCCGACCATAGAGCCATTCCAGAAATTCCATCCTGATTTTTCTCCATCGTATCGAGTAAATTTACCAGATTGAGAGTACTCATTTATTATGTGTTTTTGCTCAGACAGAGGAGGAGTAAACATATCACGACGAGATACAGCTAACTCATCTTTGTTAAAACTAGACTCATCATAAAGCTCGCCTTTTTCAAGCACTATAACATTAAATCCTGCATTTGAAAGCTCATATGCTATGGGGGAGCCACCTGCTCCACTTCCTATAATACAGACATCATACATCATAAAAACACCTTCTTTGGTCTTGGTTCACCACCACTAAATGCAAGCCAGTTCCAGCCTGCTTTATCGTTATTTCCACCATAGATAGGATCTCCAAAACATGCCTCAAAAGTGTAACGAAGTACAGTATCGAGCCAAGATTCACCCCATCTCTCTTTAGCAAAACCTTCTAAAACCTTTTGACGTTCATCAGATAAAAGTTTTGTGTACTGTTTTTTGTACATATCTACTGCATACTCATTGAGCCATTTTACACCTTTTTTGAGGTACTCTTTGTCTTCTCTTGTTATGCGAGAGTGTTTAAGAACTATACCTATATAGTCAGATGTGTTTATACCGAGTTCTTTTGCTTTGGGGAAAAGGTCGTTTTGGAGGTCTTTTATAGTGTCGCGTGAAGTTGTGACACCAAAAACACTACATCCATTCATAACTATTACAGCGGAGGAGAGAAAACCAGCTTGTAAAAAAGCTCTTCGTTGAAACTGCTGCATCACTCTAGTAGTCCACTAAAAAAAGATTTTTTCTGTTTTGGTGCATAAGCAGTTGTTCGCTCATCAACAAAATCAGGGTCACCTTTTTCGAACTCTCTTTGAGAAACTCTTTTTATATGTTTTTTTGGTTTGTCTTCTTTAACAAATCCATTACTTTTTGAGCCAGTGGCTCCATGAGGAATACACATAATAGACTCCTTTTTATCTTTTAACTATTATACTCTAAAAGTGTGCACTCCTTGAGTGTAGTTAGTTGATAATGGACTCTTCAAAGTAATGATTTACATTCATATATGTTTTACCTGTATGGTCTTTAAAAATTAAGTTTGATTTACTCAGTTCCTTTATATCTTTTAAGCCCATAATAGCAAGTAGGTTTCTGATTCCATAAATAAGTTGTTCATGATATGAAGCAACATTTTGTGCCTTTTTTTCTGTCAAGAATGAAGCACGTTTAGACTTGTCTTGTGTAGCTAGACCAACTGGACAGCTTCTACCATTTGCACCTGAGCATTCACGTGCTCGTATACAACCAGCACTCATCATAAATGCACGAGCAATTCCTACATAATCAGCCCCAATCCCAAAAAGCATAATGGCATCATCAGGAGTAAGAACTTTCTCACTCGCTATAATTTTGACCTTATCACGAACACCAGCATTTATTAATGTTGTATCGGCGATATAAAGAGCTTTAGAGATAGTCATACCCACCGTCATCATCATCTCTAATGGTGCAGCACCACTTCCTCCATCTCCACCGTCAATGGTCACAAAGTCAGGATATGCACTACTCCCTGCACTAATACGCTCTTTTATAAGGTCTGCATACTCACTAAAACCCTCTTTTGATGATATAACTATCTTTACACCTACTGGTTTATCTGAAAGTTTTTTTAGTTTTCCCATAAAGTCAAAAAGTTCTTCCAAGTTATGGGCAAAAGGAAACTGGTTTGGTGAAAACAAATCTTTATGTGCCTCTACACCACGGTAGTAAGCGATAGCCTCACTCACCTTACTTCCAAGAAGTTTACCACCTGTTTGTTTGGCTCCTTGTGCCATCTTAATTTCTGTCATTTTAGCAAATCGCATCGTCTTTTGGTATCTATCTTCATCAAAAGCTCCATCACTATCACGAACACCATAGAGTCCACTTCCCATTTGAAAAATAATATCTGGCAAATCACTCGGTACCTCTTGGGGAAAGTTCTCAAGTGGTGCTTTCCAGTTGATGCGGTAACATACTAAACTTGAACAGTCAAAAAGGTAACTATCAGCATCATTTGCATCTATAATCATATGTCTATAAATAGCTTCTGCACCTGCTTGATGGAAGAAGAATTTCATTAGCTTATAGATACCTTTTGCAAAAAATGTGCCCTCATAAATATCAAGGTATTTATGATTCTCTTTTTGGTATTTATGCGTATATAAAAAGTTAGAAGTCAAGCTTCCTTCTCCTGTATTTATTGGAAATTGACCAAGATAAGCACCTTTAGAAAAAGCACGTGTTCCCTCAGGAGAGATGGCACCATCACTCATCGCTGACCTACCAAAAACCGAACTTGTTGTAAAAGGCTTCTTAATATCTGTACCAAAAGTTACACTAAAAGTTTTACTCACATCTTGTGTATTTAACACACAGTTTGTATTTTTAATACTGAGTCTTGCACTCTTTTGTGGTTGTGCTGGAGAAAACGAAGCATAGGGGGATTTTCGCTCTGCAGAGTTGAGTACCCACTTTACTTTATCGAAAGACTCATAAAACTTCTCATCGCCAAAATACTGACGCATAGGATCACGAAGTGCATAAAAGAAGTAACGCAGGCGTCCTATAAGAGGGTAGTTTATAAGTAGTTGGTTTTCACGTTGAATGTATCTGTCATAAATAAAAAGTACAATAGATATGATTACAAA
Organism: Sulfurimonas sp.; assembly: GCA_026987995.1. Lineage (GTDB taxonomy): Bacteria > Campylobacterota > Campylobacteria > Campylobacterales > Sulfurimonadaceae > Sulfurimonas. The sequence goes on from JALSMC010000109.1 coordinate 17,913, forward strand.
AAGCACAAAAAATGCTTTAAATAAAAATACTATTATAGGAAAATCATAGATATGTAAACGCGAAGCATAGTCCGCAAATGATTCCATTTGCATCCTAGTTTTTCTCTCCAAATATTAGTCTATCAAAAGAGAATTTTCCAGCACCACTTCCAACGAGGACAAAAAGCATGAGAGTATAGTAGAGCACTAACTCATAACCATTTTGAAGTTGGATAAGTGTTCCACTTACTTGTGTGCCATTTACATAAGCATTTGTGAAAGATACTGCTTCATTTATAAAAGCAAAACCATTTTCTCCATGAACCGTAGCAATAGCCACAAACATAATCACGATTAATGGAATGGAGATAAATCGAGTTAAAAGTCCAAGTGTAAGTAGAACTACACCTGCCATCTCTGTACCGGCAGCCATGTAAGCATTGAGTGTTGGGAACGGTATGCCCATATATTCAAACCATTGTGCAACGGAGCCTATATCATTCCACTTCATCATTGCTGGTGCAAAAAAAGTATATGCCAAAATCAGTCTTAAACCTAGTAATCCTATTGACTTTGAATACTCACTTAAACGTGTAAACTCTTTATACATATCTTTGATACACATAATAAACTCCTTAATTTTATAGGAGTATTGTACCCCTTCTCTGTGTAGTGAGAGTGTAGTAATTTAGAATGGCACTTGGTGTGATTTATGTTATACTTAAAATACTCACAAGGGAGATATAAATGCTACAACAATTTATTTTATTATTGCTATTGAGCATAAATTTGCTTTATTCTAGTGAAGTAGAACTTGAAGTACTAGGTTCTGGTGGACCAGAGATTGATGGACGAGCGAGTACATCTTACCTTATTCGGATAGATAACAAAGCACGCCTAATTGTGGATATGGGGAGTGGTTCTATGTTGCGTTATGAGCAGAGTGGAGCGAAGATAGAAGACCTCGAAGCAGTAGTGCTCACACACCTCCATATTGACCATA
>JALSMC010000110.1 GCA_026987995.1 Sulfurimonas sp.
TGCATTAAGAGGAGTTCTTATTTCATGTGAAATATTAGAAAGAAAGTACTCTTTTGCTTGACTTGCTAAAATTGCTTCTTGTCGTGCATCTACAAGTTTTTGAAAAATAGTATCTGTATAAAATTTCAAAATCCCTTTAAAGTTCTCATCAAAGATATAAGAAATCTCATCAAATAACTTTTTAGAATTCAAGTTTTTATCATAGGAAAAGTCTATCATTGAACGACGAAAGTGAGTACAAATTTCAAAGAGTTCATCTGCACTAATTTCTCGTACTTTAAGATAATGTAGAAACTCTTCCATCACAGGGCAATTTCCTATCTCCACTCTCTCTAATATAACATCCATAAAGTAGTCAAAAACACCACTGGCATATTTTTCTATAAAAAAACTAATATCAATTTCATGTTGTTTTAAAATCTCTTTTGGTCCATTATAAGAGAACCATTGCAGTAAAATTGCTTCTTTATTTTCAATATAGTAAGCATTAGACTTTTTTAAAACTGGAATTCTTGTCTTCATATAACCTCTTTATTTAGATGTAAATATTGTAGTAGAAATTAGATAATAGAAGACATTAGAGTAAGGATTAAACACATATATAACTATTAGTATCGCTACTCCATTTAAAATGTTTTGATACTTTTTTAAATGCTTTTAAAACTATTGTTTCACTCATTTCACTTGAATAGATCGTAATTGGCGTGTGATAATAACGATTATAAGATTTTATTGGGTGCAGTAGTAAGTCATACCAGGTAAACTCTATCTTTCCAGAATAAGGTTCAAAGGCAAGAGTTGAAATAACTCGCTTGTTAGTCTCTTTGCACTTGAAGTGACAGACTATACTAAAACTATCTATTTTAACATACTCTAATAGTGTAACAATATTTTGATGGGTAATTTGCATATCTAGTCCTAACTTTAATCTTATATATTAAAGTCTTAGCAAAAGTTATTCCAAATTAATAGTAGTTTTATTTTATTATTTTTTCAGTTTAATTTCAAAACACTTTTTTTTACTCTCTACTAAACTTACACTTCCACCATGAGCCTCTGCAATTTGCCTTGAAAGGACTAAACCTAGTCCGTTTCCTTTAAGTTTAGTACTTTTAAATGCTTCAAAAAGTTCTTCTTTATTTTCTATATCTACTCCACTATCAAAAATGGTAAAGATATGATACTGCTCATCTTTTTCATATTCTATCTCGATAAGCCCTTCTTCATCTTCATCCATCTCAATAGCATCAATAGCATTAATTATAAAGTTTGAAAAAAGCATATCTAGTAGGTCTTTGTCTGCATTTAACACAAAATCCTCTTTAGGAAAAACGAACTCTATCTCTTTTGAATATCCATAGTAACTTATAGATGTATCAATAGAAGCTTTTAATTCACTCCACATAAACTCTTTTTTTGTTGCTTCTACACCTTTAGAAAACATTAGTGTTGCTTTGATTATTCGCTCTATTCTAGCAACTGAATTTTGTATCTCTTCTACTATAGGAATATTTTCAGGAATAACCCGTTTTTTCAGTGTAGAACTCATGAGTGATATTGCACCAATCGGATTACGTATCTCATGAGAGAGGTGTGCTGCCATTTGTCCCATAGTCGCAAGATTTTCCTTGCGTTTTTGCTCTGTAATATCTATGGCCGAGAGCATTATTTTATCTTTATACGAAGAGCTTTTTATAAGATAAGAGTTAGAGTTAAATTTCAACTCATAATCTTCACTCTTGTATTCTAAAAGTTTGAGTAGTTCCCAAAGAGAACATGCATGAGAGTTTTGTAAAAAGATAGTGCTATCAGAGTTGACTATCCAGATAGCATTAGGTAAAAACTCTACAACTTTTTCAACTGTATCTTGAAGGTGTGCATAAGAAGCTTTGAGCTCATTAAACTCGCCTTCTACCTTATAAGTCTGTTCTATTAAAAGGTTTAACTCTTCGGGGGTTACTGTGGACATTTAGTTCTTAAATGCCACAAGTATTTTATAGAGTGAGTGAGCATCTTCGCTTCCTGCTAACTCTCGTATGGAGTGCATTCCTAAGGTTGGAAGTCCTACATCTATGGTTTCTATGCCTAGTCGTGTTGCCGTGATAGGTCCTATGGTCGAGCCACATCCCATATCACTTCTAGTTACAAAATGCTGTATAGATTCTTTTATACTTTTTGCATTATCTATAAACTTTGAAATAGTAACTGAGTTTGAAGCATAACGCTGGTTGGCATTTACTTTAATGACAACACCCTTATTTATATGTGGGGCATGTTTTGAGTCATGTTTTAATGCAAAGTTTGGATGAATAGCATGGGCATTATCTGCACTTATCATCATCGAAGAGCGTATCATGTTCATATACTCATCCATATCAGGGAACATGCGTTTAAGAGTAGACTCTAAAAAACTTCCAGCTGCTCCACTTGTAGACTCACTCCCCACTTCTTCATGGTCAGATGCGATAAAGAGCATAGGTTTATCAGCTTCTACACTACAGATACTAAGCATCCCAACATAACAAGAAAGCAAGTTGTCAAGTCTTGCACTGGAGATGAAGTCATCTTTAAGCCCAACAAATGAAGCCCCTTGAGTATCATAAAAACTGAGTTCACTTGCATATATCTCTTTTACATCTGCTATATCATTACAGTTAAGTTGCCATCTGAGAAAAGTATCGAAGTCAAAATCTTCATCTGTGGTAAGGACTGGACACATATCCGTCTGTTTGTTGACTGTTTTGTCTTTGTTAGCTTTATCGTCGAGATGGATAGCAAGAGAAGGAATAGTCGCTATCTTTTTTTTGACATCTATTAGTATGTCTTGCAAGTTATCTTGCATATCAAGGTAAGAAACACGACCCGCTAAAGATAAATCTCTATCAAACCAAGGAGTAAGGAGTAGTCCACCATAAGACTCAACACCAAACTTCACGATGCCATGCTCTTTTATGACTGGATTTGGTTTTAGTTTGAGGTTTGGCGAGTCTGTAT
>JALSMC010000111.1 GCA_026987995.1 Sulfurimonas sp.
TACTTCTTGGTCGTGAAGATGTAGCCAAAGAGATACTCTCTGTTTATGTGACGGTTCTTTCAAAAAAACCGATGATACAGCTCATACTCAAACAAAATAAAGACTTTATAGAATTTTTAAAAGCTGTAGGCGAGAAGAACTTCATAAAGATAGAAAAACTTATTAGAAAAAATGAAATATTTGCACAAATACCTACATATCTTACACTCAAAAAATCAACACAGACTGCTTTAACTACTATACAAAATCAAATAAATGAAGGTGCCCCAGAAGATGCTATCCAAACTATAAAAATGCACCTTCATACACCCAGTATTAAAGAAGAACTACAAGAGTTATATGCAGATGCGAAGCTTGTCAAAAAGCTACAGGCAAGCTACAAAGATAATGATTTTAAAGCTTGTTATGAGATTATTGACTCTTCTTCAAATCTAAATGCCTTAGAATTAAGTAGACTACTAGAAGATCACTGGGCTAAACTTATAGCGAAGTGTGAAGAGTTTGCTTTTAAGGGTGACTTTACGAGTATAAAAAAGACTCTAGGGAGGCTCATAGGAGTAAAGAGTAGACTTGAGAAGATAGGAGATTTATTGCGTTTAAGTTTTCACACAAAAATCAAGGCACTTTTAGCAAAAAGAAAATTTAAAAATGCAGAAAATATCATCTACTCTTACATAGATATATTTGGCAGTGATAGCGAGATGCTACTCATCATGAAAACTTATGAAAAAGCTTCAGGGGAGAAACTTGCCTTAACGGTAAACCAAGATATGAGAAGAGAGAGGGATAGTTGGTTGGACTCTTCTATTGTGCAGGGCTAACTTGCATTAACTCTATGAGTGTTGCACTACTCGTCTCAAAATCTTCTTGGTACATCGAGCCCTGGGAGATAAACTTTTCCATCACACTTTTTTTATCTATAGCTTCATCAAGTTCTTCATCACTGCCTTTAGTATAAGCCCCTATTCTTATAAGTGTTTCATTCTCTTTAAGTAGAGTATATAGACGTCGAAACTTTAAAACAGCACGAAAGTGTTCTTCTGAAATGATATCGTTCATAACCCGAGAAGCAGAGTTTAGGATGTGAACAGGAGGATAGATACCAAAGTCCGTCATCTCACGTGAAAGCACTATATGTCCATCTAAAATTGAACGCGACTGATCAGCGATAGGGTCACTCATATCATCACCCTCTATCAGCACTGTAAAAAATGCTGTAATACTTCCCTTACCTTCTTCTTTTCCTGCTCGCTCCATTAGTTGTGGTAATAGTGTCAGTGAAGATGGTGGATAGCCTTTAGAAGTAGGAGGTTCACCAAGTGCTAGACCAATCTCACGCTGTGCCATAGCAAAACGAGTAACACTATCCATGATAAAAAGCACATCAAGCTGCTGGTCTTTAAAAAACTCAGCAACACTCATAGCAGCAAATGCACCATACTTACGCATGAGGGGTGAGTCATCACTTGTTGCAACAATTATGACAGTATTTGTCAAATCTCCTCCGAGGTTTTTTTCTATAAACTCAGGAACCTCACGACCACGCTCACCGATAAGAGCAACTACTTTTATGGGAGCATCAGAACCACGGACAATCATCCCCATTAGAGTAGACTTCCCTACCCCACTTCCTGCGAAAATACCAAGTTTCTGACCTTTACCACAAGTTAGCAGTCCATCTATACTTTTGACTCCAACACTAAACACTTCATCTATCATACCGCGTTTCATCGCTTCAATAGGTGCTTTAATGATTGGACTAAGCTTAGAGTCTTTTATACTGCCTTTACCATCAATAGGACGCATAAAAGGGTCTACTACTCGACCTAAAAGAGAGTCTCCGACAGGTATGTTTAAACCCATAGAATCTAAAAAGACTTTATCACCTGAAGAAAAGCCTTCTACAAAAGAAAAAGGTGTTATAAAAAAAGTACTTCCATCTATCTCTGTTACCATCCCTACTAACTCTTGGTTGGTATCGTTTGATAGAATTTTAACCATGTCACTTATGCTGACACTCAGACCACGAGCAGTAATAACTGTCGCGTTTATCTTGACAACTTCACCAAAAGCTACTGAATAGTTTTTTGAGGAGATTTTATCTTTGAGTGAAGCAAATACCATGGCGCTTAGTAACGGGTTCCAGTTGGTGAGTTGATAAGTGCAAAAAATTCGGCACGAGTTTTTTCATCTGTTTTAAAAAGTCCCCGAAGTGCTGAAGAAGTTGTAGTAGAGTTTATCTTCTCCACACCTCTCATTTCCATACACATATGGCGAGCCTGAATCACAACTGCTACACCCTTGGGTGCGATAGTATCGTTAATCGCATCCGCTATCTGTTCTGTCAGTTGCTCTTGTATCTGCATACGACGAGCAAAAACATTTACCACACGTGGGATTTTTGAAAGTCCTACTACTTTTCCATCTGGGATGTAGGCAACATGAACACGACCGATGATAGGAAGTAGATGATGTTCACAAGTAGAGTAGAACTCTATATCTTTGATGAGTACCATCTCTTGGTTACTTGTAGTAAAAAGTGCTTTATTTAAAATTTCTTTAGGATCTTCTTTGTAACCACCATACATAAATTCATATGCTTTTTGTACTCGAGCTGGTGTTTCAAGTAAACCTTCACGAGTTGGATCTTCTCCCACATGAAACATCATAGTTTTTACAGCATTTTCAAATTCTTTATTTTTATCTGACAAAATTAGCCCTTACTTTTTGAATACTAAAAGAATAGCAAGAGTTTCCTAATAGACTAATGAAAAGCTACTCTATTTCTACCACTCTCTTTTGCTTCATAAAGAGCATCATCTACTTTTTTCAAAAAAAGCTCCTTATCTGTACTGCTATCGCAAATACTCACTCCTATGCTTACCGTAATGTGTTTTACGACTGAAAACTCATATGCCTCTACTATCCTACAGAGCTTTTCAGAAAAGAGTACAATATTCTCTTCTTTTGTTTCTTCACTCAACAGCATAA
>JALSMC010000112.1 GCA_026987995.1 Sulfurimonas sp.
TTGCTCAAAATAACAAAGAGTATCTTGTTATAGTAGATGAGTCTCATGTGTCTTTGCCTCAGTATCGTGGTATGTATGCAGGAGATAAGGCTAGAAAAGATGTACTTGTTGATTATGGATTTCGTTTGCCATCGGCACTTGATAACCGTCCTTTAAAAGCTGATGAGTATATAGTAAAGGCACCTAAATATCTCTTTGTTTCAGCTACACCTGCAGAGTATGAACTAGATATGTCAGCTGTTACTGCTCATCAGATTATTCGTCCTACTGGTTTGCTTGACCCTGTTATAGAGATAAAGACATCAGATAACCAAGTAGAAGATATACATGATGAGATAAAAAAGGTTACTGTTAATGATGAGAGAGTCCTGATAACCGTACTTACAAAAAAGATGGCTGAGGCTTTGGCTAAGTACCTTGCAGACTTGGGCATAAAAGTTCAGTACATGCACTCTGACATAGATACAATAGAAAGAAATCAAATCATTCGTGCTCTGCGTTTAGGTGAGTTTGATGTTCTCATCGGGATTAACTTGCTTCGTGAAGGGCTTGACTTACCAGAGGTAAGTTTGGTCGCAATTTTAGATGCTGATAAAGAGGGATTTTTACGAAGTGAAACGGCACTTGTTCAAACTATTGGTCGTGCTGCTAGAAACTCTAAAGGTCGGGTTATACTCTATGCAAATAAGATAACAAAGTCCATGAAAAAAGCCATAGACCTAACAAGCGAGAGACGAGAAATACAAGATGCTTACAATAAAAAGCATGGTATTACACCTACTACAACTATCAGAGCTTTAGATGAGAACCTCAAAGTTGATGACCACGGTGATTTGTATGCAAAACATAATAAAAAAGATAAAATGCCAGCAAGTGAAAAGAAAGCTATCACAAAAGAGTTGATGCTCAAGATGAAACAAGCGGCAAAAGAGTTAAACTTTGAAGAAGCAGCAAGACTTCGTGATGAGATAATGAAAATAAAAAAACTGTAACAATATACTTTAATGACTTTGTTAGGACAAATCCTCCCTTTGGTCTGAGCCTAAAAAAGCCACTAAAGTATAAAGTTAACTAAGAAAAATAAAAGGAACTAGGGAATGGAAGATACATTTAGCAACTTAGAAACATACGGATATATAGGACTTTTTCTCTACTCTTTAGGTGGAGGGTTTGTAGCACTGCTTGGTGCAGGAGTATTGTCTTTTTTAGGGAAGATGGACTTAGCAACTTCTATGAGTGTGGCGTTTGTAGCCAATGCTTTAGGAGATGTACTTCTTGTATACCTCGCTCGCTATCAAAAAAGTATGATGATGCAAGGGATTAAAAAACATAGTAGAAAGTTGGCACTTTCACATATACTCATGAAAAAGTACGGTTCGTGGATTATTTTAATTCAGAAGTTTGTTTATGGTATAAAGACTTTAATTCCTATAGCAATAGGACTCACTAAATATGATTTTAAAAAGTTTATAATTCTTAACATTGGAAGTTCTGCTGTTTGGGTATTAGTGGTTGGTCTTGGAAGCTTTTACTCGGGTGAAGCCCTTGTAAAAGTTGCAGGAGTTGTAAGTGAGAAACCATGGATTGCTATCGTGATACTTGTTGTATTTGCTGGAAGTTTGTGGCTGTATTTGGAAAAGGCAACAAAGAAGAAAAGAAGTTAAATAACTTCTTAGTCTTCTAGAATAGGTCCAAATGGAGCAAAATCAGTATGATCTTTTGTTTGGTACTTTTTGTAGTTAGAGATAAACATCTCTGCTAGTTTATCTCTTGTTTTATCAAAAAGCTCTTTATCTTCCCAAGCATTTCTAGGGTTAAGTATCTCTGGTTTGATATTACCTAATGTTGTTGGAACTTGAAGTCTAAATGTTTTAGTAGTATCAAATTCAGATTTTTGGATAGTTCCATCTAAGATGGCGTTTATACATGCACGAGTATTTTTAATACTCATACGCTTTCCAACACCATAAGCACCACCAGTCCAACCTGTATTTACTAGATAAACATTTACATTATGCTCATCTATTTTTTTACCAAGTAAATCAGCATATACAGTTGGATGTAGTGGTAAAAATGCTTCACCAAAACAAGCAGAAAAAGTAGCAACTGGCTCAGTGATACCACGTTCAGTTCCAGCTACTTTAGCAGTGTATCCACTTAAGAAGTAGTACATCGCTTGCTCTTTAGTGAGTTTAGAAACAGGAGGAAGTACACCAAATGCATCAGCTGTTAAAAAGATAATGTTTTGAGGATGACCTGCCATAAGATCTTTTTTATGGTTTTGTATGTGCTCGATTGGGTAAGAAACACGAGTATTTTCAGTTTTACTACCATCTTCATAGTCAACTTCACCCTCACCATACATAACAACATTTTCTAAAAGTGCATTTTTACGAATAGCATTATAAATTTCTGGTTCACTTTTACCATCAAGGTTGATGACTTTTGCATAACATCCACCCTCGAAGTTAAATACACCATGGTTATCCCAACCATGCTCATCATCACCGATTAAAGCACGATGTGGGTCAGTAGAAAGAGTTGTTTTACCTGTTCCACTGAGTCCAAAGAAAAGTGCAGTATCACCTTTTTCTCCGACATTAGCAGAACAGTGCATAGCAAGTTTACCTTCTAGTGGCAACCAGTAGTTCATCATAGAGAAGATACCTTTTTTAAGCTCTCCACCATACCATGTCCCACCGATGATAGCCATATTGCGTTCAACATCAAAAAGTACAAATACTTCAGAGTTTAAGCCATGCTCTTTCCATTTATCATTTACTGCTTTACAAGCATTCATAACAACAAAGTCAGACTGAAATACTTCTAGTTCTGATTCTGTAGGACGAATGAACATGTTTTTTACAAAATGTGATTGCCATGCTATTTCTGTTACAAAACGAATAGATTTTTTTGAAGCAGCACTTGAACCACAAAAGACATCAGTAATATAGAGGTCTTTGTTTGAGAGTTGTTCTTGTGCTACAACAAGAAGCTCATCAAAGATTTCGGCAGTTACTTTCTTATTTACATCACCCCAAGCAATATACTTGTTTGAGGGGTCACGGTCAACAAAATACTTGTCCTTAGGAGAACGTCCTGTAAAAACACCAGTATCAACAGCTGTTGCACCTGTTTTTGTTTGCGATACTTCACCGTTATCTAACTCATGTTTAATAAGCTCATCATAACTAAGGTTGTGGTGAATATTCCCAACATTCTTAAGTCCTAAAGCTTCTAATTCTGATACGTTCATAATTAACCTTGTTCTACATTTTGTAGATATATTATAGATTCGAAATTATACTACTAATAAACATAAATTAAAAGTAAAACATGAAGATTTTTGAAAATTTAATATAATAAAAGTAAGTTTGAAAAAAAGTTTAAAAAACAAAATTAGTTTAAGAATAGTCTGATAAAATTACACTCTTTTAAATCGCTCGGTTAACTCAGTGGTAGAGTGCCTCCATGACATGGAGGTGGTCACTGGTTCAAATCCAGTACCGAGCACCATCTTCTTCCTTAATTAGTATCACCAGTCTGCGGATTAAATGTTGCAATGTTTTGTAATGCTTCATCGAATTGACTCGGATTGATAACAACTACATTTACACCTAATTGACTCAGACCAAATGCAAGATCTTCTGCAGTATCAAGTAGTAAAGTAAATATCGGTTGCATAGATTTTTTCTTTTGTATCTCTTTGATAAATCTTATTTTTTCAGGGTGCATGCTAATGTCATACAAAACAATGTCGTATTCATTTTTATCAAGCAAATGAAGTGCTTCATCATAGTAGCTAACCTTGTCTACCTTGAGAAATTGTTTTTCAAGAAGTGCAGTATCTTCGTTAAATGGTGATTTTTTATCTTCCACATAGAGTAGATTGTGTTGTGGTGTTTGTTTCATTTCTTTCCTTTTATTTGAAAAATTTTACTTGAGACTAGTGTCTTTGATTTGATGTTTTTAAATTCTTTTATAAGTTCTATCGCTTTATTTTTAAATACTTCTGCAAGAGTAGGTACATATATAGTGTCAACTGTGGCGACAAAAAGTTTGAGCCATATTCCGAAGTTTTTCTCTTTAATATGAGGGAGCTTGACATGTGCTCCTACAAAGTTTCCGTAGTAAGTATTTTGCCCCAAAAGTTGAGCTAACCAAAAGTCAGCTAAGAGATCTATATGCTCTACCCAGTCTTGATCGGTAATATCACTACCAAGTTCATGTATAAAAAAAGGGCCTAAATCTTCATCTAGCATAGTTTTTTCATAGAAAAGAGTCATGAGTAGTCTGAGGTTTTCTCTGGTTATATTAGTATGAAGTTTCAGTACTCATCCTTTTTTTAAAACGCAATTGTAGCAAAATTTGAAAAGATTGAGGTAAATGTATGTGTAAGGTTTCTGTGAATGGTGGAGACGTGCGGGATCGAACCGCAGTCCTAAAACTAATTTTCTACGACGTCTACATGCTTAGAGAAGTTGTTAAGGTTTAATCTTGCTTCACACTACTTGCAAAGCTACACAAGACGAGCCTCGGGATTCATATAAAGCTGAGACAGACTTTATATATATCTACATAGGGGTTATACTTCGAATCCGACTTATCTAGAGTCCATCGGTGAAGCAGCCCGTCCTCTAAGAGGGGGTAAAACTTATGCTACTGCGTAAGCTGGGCGGTAATTTGTATTGTTTGCATTTAAGCAATTGTGAGCCGTATAACGGAAATGCTCAGTCCGACATGCAATCGTAGACTATCAGCTCCAGTCGAAGCCAAGTCGTCCCCATAAGTTATGTTCAATACAAAACATAATATGTAAAAGTATATCTTATAAAAAATAATAGTTTCTTTTAAAGGCTATTTTTTCTTTAGACAAGGCGGAAATTGACGAAGCGAACTACTGTTCGTGAGTTAATTGACAACGAAGTATAAAGGGAAAAGAGTCATTAAAAGTGGTGGCCAATCTCGGAATCGAACCAAGGACACACTGATTTTCAGTCAGTTGCTCTACCGACTGAGCTAATTGGCCACGGTAAATGTCTATAAATAAAAAAGTTCTTTAAAAGTTACGGTGGTGGCCAATCTCGGAATCGAACCAAGGACACACTGATTTTCAGTCAGTTGCTCTACCGACTGAGCTAATTGGCCGTAATTTTAAAGAGCGAAATTATAGCCCGTAAGTACTGAAAGTTAGCTTATGTTTAGATATTTAGATAAACCATCGACAATAGCCACTTTTTCAAGCTTTTTTATCTTAGATTCTAATGTTTGAACGGTTTCGTCTTCACTTAAAAAAAGTTCTTTTTGAAGGATTATTTTGCCACTGTCGTACTCAGCATTTACTTCATGAATGGTGACACCACTTACTTGGTCTTTGTTTGCTATGACTGCCTCATGTACAAAGTGACCATACATTCCTTCTCCACCATATTTTGGAAGTAGCGAAGGGTGGGTGTTTACTACTTTGAAGTTGTCTGTTATAACAGCATCCAGTCTTTTCATATAACCAGCTAAAAATATATACTCGCATTTGTTCTGTTTGAGAAGTTCTGTTAATTTAGCATTTATATCTTCACAACTTTTCTGATTTACTATGCTATTGTTGATATTGTTCGCTTTAGCTTTTTGTAGAACTGGTGAGTTGGTGTTGTTGGATATAACCAAGCTTATCTTTAGAGGCAATTTTTTAGTTTTTATAGCTTCAAGGATAGTATCAAAACCACTTCCATTATGAGAAGCAAATATAGCGATGTTTTTCATCTAACGAATCTTAAGGCTGATGAGTGCAAGAAGGTTTGAGAGTATAGCAATAATCCAAAAACGCACGATTATTTTGTTCTCAGCCCAGTTTTTCATCTCAAAATGATGATGAATAGGTGCCATTAAAAAAATTCTTTTTTTGCGAAGTTTAAAACTACCCACTTGTAAAATTACAGAAAGTGTTTCTATGACAAATATAGAACCTATAAGAATGAGGAGCACTTCACTTTTGGAGATAATAGCCATGTATCCTAAAAATGCTCCAATAGAGAGTGAACCGCTATCACCCATAAACACTTCTGCGGGGTGGCAGTTATGCCAAAGAAATGCGAAAAGTGATCCACTTAAGGCACTTGCAATGATGATGACTTCGCCTATGTTAAAGTGAGGTAAAAGAAGATACTCACTAATTTTTATATGTCCAATCGCATAAACAATGATGCTTAAAGTGGTGAGTGAAATAATGGAAGGAACAGTAGCAAGCCCATCAAGACCATCTGTTAAGTTTACCGCATTTGATGTCCCCACAATTACCATTATCCACAGAATAAGCGAAAATGCACCCATACTTATAAGAGGGTGTTTTAAAAATGGAAGATAAAAATCTGTGTTGAAGTCTGCAACAAAGCATAAGAATGAAGCGATAAGTAGAGCAGAAACAACTTGTAAAGCGAATTTAGTTCTGGCTTTTAGACCTGCAAGGTTTTCGTTTTTTCTGATTTTTGCATAGTCGTCTTGAAAACCAATAAGGGAAAATAAAATAAGGGTTAAAAGTGCACCAACTGCATAAAAGTTAGAAAAATTAATAGTTAAAAGGGAGGCTACAATAGTCGCACCAATAAATACAATACCACCCATAGTTGGGGTAGATGCTTTTTCTTTATGACGCTCGGGTGCCCATTCGTTAATTGGTTGTACACTTGATGTTCTTTGTGCCCATCGTATAAAAAGAGGGAGTAAAATGAGTGTAAATACAAGTGCTAAAAAGAAAGAAATTCCTGCACGAATACTGATGTAACCTAAAATGTTTATGTTGAAAAATTCGTGTAGCCAGTATAGCAATATGTTTCCTATTAGTTATCTGTTTGTATTTTTAAAGTGACATTATAGTATAATCCTAAAATAAATTTACATTAATAGGAATAAAGTTGAGCAAAAAAGCAATTTTAGTCATCACTGATGGTATTGGTTATTCTGATAAAACAGAGTTTAATGCATTTTATAATGCAAGTAAACCAACATACGACAAACTTTTTAAAGAGACACCACACTCACTTATAGACACATTTGGTTTAAGTGTTGGTCTTCCTGAGGGTCAGATGGGAAATTCTGAAGTAGGGCATATGAGTATCGGTAGTGGTCGCGTTTTGTATCAAGACTTAGTAAAAATTTCTTTAGCATTGAGTGAAAATAGTTTAGAATCAAACGCAGAGTTACAAAAACTTTTAGGCACTTCTGATAGACTTCATTTAATAGGTCTGATGAGTGATGGTGGTGTCCATTCTCACATCGATCATTTCATGGGTTTAGCAGATATTGCAGCTAAAGCGGGTAAGAAGGTTTTTCTACATCTTATAACTGATGGTCGTGATGTTTCTCCTACTTCTGCACAAAAGTATTTAAAAAAAGTACATGAACATTTAAATGAAAATGTAAGTATCGCTACAATTTCAGGTCGTTTTTACTCTATGGATAGAGATAATCGTTGGCAGAGAATTAAACGCGGGTACGATGCTATGGTAAATGCTGAGCCAAAAACTGGTTTTAACCCTGAGGCTTATATAGGACATTCGTATTCTCTTGGTGAAACAGATGAGTTTGTTGAACCAGTCGCGTTTGATGGTTATGAGGGCATGCTTGAGGGTGATAGTGTTCTTACTGTAAACTTTAGAAGTGATAGAATGCGTGAACTGGTTACGGCACTTGGAGCAAAAGAGTTTAGCGAATTTAGTAAAGAAGATATGAGCTTAAACATCGCTACGATTACAGAGTACGATAAAAGTTTTCCATATCCTGTACTTTTTAGAAAAGATGTTCCTAAAAACACACTTGCTGAGGTCATAGCAAATGCAGATTTAAAGCAACTTCATACTGCTGAAACAGAAAAGTATGCGCATGTTACTTTTTTCCTCAATGGTGGTATAGATGAGCCGTATCAGAATGAAACGCGAGTGCTCATTCCTTCTCCTGATGTAAAAACTTACGATATGCAACCTGAGATGAGTTGTAGTGCAGTTGGAAATACTGTTTTAGAGGCAATGGAGAGTGAGTATGACTTCATAGTTGTAAACTTTGCAAATGGTGATATGGTTGGACATACTGGTGACTTTGAAGCTGCTAAAGAAGCAGTAAACGCAGTAGATACACAGCTAGGAAAGATAGTTGCAAAAGCTAAAGAGCTTGACTATGCTCTTGTCATCACTTCGGATCATGGAAACTGTGAAGAGATGAAAGATGATGAGGGAAATACTTTAACAAATCATACAGTTGGTAAGGTTTGGTGTTTTGTCGAAGCTGAGGGTGTTACTAAAGTAGAAACAGGGGCTTTAAACAACATCGCACCGACAGTTTTAAAACTTATGGGTCTTGATATCCCATCTGAGATGGATCACTCTCTTATATAAACGCCAAAGGAAGTAATTCCTTTGGCTACGTTAACACTGAGTTTTCTTCAGCAGAAAGCTCGCGCACTTTGTGCTTTAAATAAAATGAATAAAAGGAACTTTTGAATGAAATTTAGTGGAAAAAATGTTTTAGTAACAGGGGCAAGCCGTGGAATTGGGGCTGAGATAGCAAAAACTTTAGCAGGTTTTGGTCTTAAAGTATGGGTAAACTACCGAAGTGGTGCAAAAGAAGCAGATGCAGTTAAAGAAGCTATAGAAGCTGATGGTGGCACTGCTGCTGTTATCGGTTTTGATGTAAGTGATGAAGCTGCTTATGTAGATGCGATAAAAACTATTGTAAGTAGTGATGGCGAATTATCTTACCTTGTAAACAATGCAGGTATTACAAACGATAAACTAGCACTTCGTATGAAAACAGAAGATTTTATGTCGGTGATAAATGCAAACTTGACGGCTACTTTTATAGGAAGTCGTGAGTTTTTTAAAGCGGCAAGAAAGAAAAAATTTGGTGCTGTTGTAAACATTGCTTCAATAGTTGCAGAGACTGGAAATGCAGGACAGACAAACTACACAGCAAGTAAAGGTGGCGTAATCTCTATGACTAAATCTTTCGCACAGGAATCGGCAACAAGTGGTATAAGATATAACTCTTTAACTCCTGGTTTTATCTCTACAGAGATGACTGAAGTACTGAGTGATGAGATAAAAGATGCGATAAACGCGAAGATTCCTATGAATAGAATGGGTCAAGCTAAAGAAGTGGCTGAGGCAACAGCATTTTTACTCTCTGATCATGCAAGTTATATTACAGGTGAAACACTCAAAGTAAATGGTGGAATGAATATGGCATAATGGCTTTTTTTAAGCTAGATTTGCTATAATTATTCGATTAAATTAAAATACAGGAGCTATAATGGCACTTATCGACGATATTAAAGAAGTAGTAGTAGAACAACTGAGCGTAGACGTAAACGAAGTAAAAGAAGATGCGAAATTCGTAGAAGATTTAGGTGCTGATAGCCTAGATGTAGTTGAATTAGTTATGGCTCTTGAAGAAAAATTCGATATCGAAATTCCTGATGATGAAGCTGAAAAAATTCAAACTGTTGCGGATGTAGTTGCTTACGTAGAAAGCAAGTAGTCTAAAGCTAACCTAAACTAGGCATTTCGCTTGGTTTAGACCAAATACTTTTAAAAATGCATACTTTAGAGAGCATGGGTTTTTAAAAGTATTTTATTATTTATGTGGAGAGTATATATGAGAAGAGTTGTAGTAACTGGTTTAGGAATGATAAATTCTGTTGGAAATGATAAAGAGAGTTCTTTTAAAGCTATTTGTGATGGCGAATGTGGAATTGATACTATTACGATTTTTGATCCAGAAAACTATGCTGTTAAAATAGCTGGGGAAGTAAAAGATTTTGATCCTGCAACTGTTATGGCTCCAAAAGAGGTGAAAAAAGCGGATAGATTTATCCACCTTGGTCTTAAAGCAGCACAGGAAGCTATGCTTGATGCAAACCTTCCTGAAGATACTGACTATGAAAGATTTGGTATATCCGCTGGATCTGGTATTGGTGGACTTCCTTCAATCGAGAAAAACTCAATTATATTGAGTACTCGTGGTCCTCGTCGTATCTCTCCATTTTTTATCCCAGGCGCTTTAGTAAATATGCTTGGTGGTTTTGTATCTATAGAACATGGAACAAAAGGTCCAAACCTTTCTTCTGTTACAGCTTGTGCAGCAGGAACTCATGCGATTAGTGAAGCATGTAAAACTATTATGTGCAATGGTGCTGAAAAAATGTTAGTTGTAGCTGCTGAGTCTGCTATAACTGGTGCAGGAATTGGTGGTTTTGCTGCTATGAAAGCACTCTCAACTAACAATGAAAATCCAAAAACAGCTTCTCGTCCTTTTGATGCAAACCGTGATGGTTTTGTTATGGGAGAGGGTGCAGCTTCTTTAGTTCTAGAAGAGTACGAATCAGCAGTAGCACGTGGTGCTAAAATTTACGGTGAGATTATCGGTTTTGGTGAGTCTGGTGATGCAAATCATATCACAACTCCATCTCTTGATGGTCCAGCTCGTGCTATGAAAGCCGCTTTCAAGATGGCAGGTGAGCCTAAGATAGACTATGTAAATGCACATGGAACTTCTACACCTATTAACGATAAAAATGAAACAGCAGCAGTGAAAGAACTTCTCGGTGATACTACACCTCCAATGTCTTCTATTAAAGGACAAATCGGACACTGTCTTGGTGCCGCAGGCGGAATAGAAGCAGTAGTATGTTTAATGGCTATGCGTGATGGTATATTACCTCCAACTATCAATAATGCTACAAAAGATGAAAATTGTAACCTAGATTATATTACTGAGGGTGCAAGAACTGCTGAAGTAAATATAACTATGAGTAACTCGTTTGGTTTTGGTGGCACTAATGGTGTTCTCATCTTCAAAAAAATCTAGTTAAAAGGGTTTAATTTGGCTACATACTTAGACTTTGAACATAAAATTAAATTTATTCAAGAAGATATCATCTCTGCTCAGGTTCGTCATGACCATACAGCAGTAGAGGAACAAACAGCACGACTAGATAAAGAAGTTGAAAAGACTTTCTCAAACTTGAGTGATTTTCAAAAACTACAACTTGCTCGTCATATTGATCGTCCTTATGCACTTGACTATATAAATATAATTATGAAAGATAAGTATGAAATTCATGGAGATAGACACTTCCGTGATGATGCGGCTATTATCTGCTATATGGGTTATATTGGCGATGAAAAAGTTATGGTTATTGGTGAGCAAAAAGGTCGTGGTACGAAAAATAAGTTAAAGCGTAATTTCGGTATGCCTCATCCAGAAGGTTATAGAAAAGCTCTTCGTGCTGCAAAAATGGCTGAAAAGTTTGGTATGCCAATACTTATGTTAGTAGATACTCCGGGTGCATATCCAGGACTCGGTGCAGAAGAGAGAAACCAATCTGAAGCAATTGCTAGAAACTTGATAGAACTAGCAGAAATAGACACTCCAACAGTATCTATAGTTATCGGTGAAGGTGGCTCTGGTGGAGCACTTGCTATCGGTGTTGCAGATAGATTTGCTATGATGCGCTACTCTGTTTTTTCAGTAATATCTCCAGAAGGTTGTTCTGCTATTCTTTGGAATGACCCTAAAAAGAGTGAAGCTGCAACAAACGCTATGAAAATTACATCAGGTGACTTAAAAGAGTTAGGTTTGATTGATGATATTATCAATGAGCCACTCATAGGTGCACATCGTGAAAAAAGTGCAGCAGCAGATGCAATTTCTGAGTACTTTTTAGCACAAGTCAAAGATTTAAGAGCTATGAGTAAAGAGGAAAGAATGGATGCCCGTTATAAAAAACTAACAGCCCCTGGTGCTTTTAAAGAGTAGACTCTTTTACTAGCACTTCTTCTTTAAATAGAGGATCAAATTTCGGTCGCTTCAGCCTTGGAGCTGACTTTGAAAATTTTATCAAATCTTCTACATTATTTAAACTCTCATTACAATTTTTCAAAGATAAGATAAAAAGACCATAAGTTGTCATCACATCACTCATAGCACGATGGTGTGATGGATTTGGATTAAGTGCAAACATATCGTTTAAGTAGGATAGTCCATATCTAAACGAAACTACACATCGCTCAGCTAGAGCGAGTGAACAAAGAGGACGATTAAGCAGAGACTCTAATCCAACTTTTTGCATACTTGCAGAGATAAAGTTATAGTCAAACTTAACATCATGTGCAACAAAAACAGCATCCCCTAAAAAGAGTTTAAACTCCATAAGCACAGTTTTTAAGTCTGGTGCATCAAGAGTGTCTTCTACTTTTATGCCTGTAAGTTCACTTATGACAGGGTTTATCTCTTTAACAAATACAAGGTTATCAAACCTATCAGTTATGACACCATTTTTTACTTTGACAGCAGCAAGCTCTATAATCTGATGCTTATCTATTTTAGAGCCATTTGTTTCAATATCTACTATACAAAATTCGGCATCTTGCATTTTTATATACTTGGTATCGAAGTAAAAATAACCCTGTCTTTTAATAATGTTGATACCTTGAGCCTTTGATATCTCTATAAACATATCTATACTCTCATCTATTTGAGCTTTTAAAACTTCTAAGGGAAGACCACGAGTTGCTAAACGCGAGACACTTTTTGCATCAAGTGGAAATGATTTATTGAGCATTTTTTATAAAATCTTGTATCTTTTGTGAATCTTTTTTACCATGACTTATCTCAACACCAGAACTGACATCAAGCGCATAAAAGCCGTATTTTTTTAAACTTGCTACATTAGAGCTATCGAGTCCACCCGCTAGGATTATTTTTGAGCAGTCAATGTCATCAAACCATTCGATATTTATGCGTTTACCTGCACCACCATAAGCTTCGCAGTAAGCATCTACAATTCTATACTCATTTTTGTACTCTAAAATATCTTGAGCATTTTTTGCTCGCGATACTTTGAGAAATGGAACTTCAAGAGCATTAACTAACTCATCTGTGGGAGTAAAATGAAGTTGTGCAAGTGTAGCACCACTCTCCTTGCAGTGAGTGTTGATAGTTTGGGCAGATTCATTTACAAAAAGGGCTACTTTTTCTACAAAAGGAGGGAGTTTAGAGATGATTTTTTGAGCATTTAAGGGAGAGATATATCGTGGTGATTTTTCATAAAAAACAAAACCTAGAGCATCTGCTCCAGCTTCAATTGCAGTCATAGCATCCACGTAAGATGTTATACCACAGATTTTAATTCGCATTATATTTGTAAGCTCTCAATAGCTTTTTTACGGTCTGAATTTTTAAAGACATAAGACCCTGCAACTACAACATCAACACCTGCATCTTTGAGTAGCTTAATGTTTTTATCATTAACACCACCATCTACTTCGATAAGACAGTTCGAATTTATTTTATTTCGCATTACATTTAAACGCGATGCTTTTTCTATGACTGAGTCTATAAAACTCTGTCCACCAAAACCAGGGTTTACACTCATAAGAAGTACCATATCTAAGTTTTTTAATAAAAACTCTATAGACTCAGGTGGTGTATGAGGGTTTAAAACGATAGCTGGTTTAATTCCTAAAGAACGAATTTTTTGAATTAAACGATGTGGATGTTTCTCTTCTTCTATATGAAAAGAGATATACTCAGGTTTGAGGGGTGCAAAAAGTTCTACAAAAAAAGTATTGTTCTCAACCATTAAGTGAATATCTAAAGGCTTTGTAGCACAAGCAGCTACGGCAGAGACTACAACAGGCCCTATTGTAAGGTTTGGTACAAAGTGTCCATCCATTACATCTACATGAACAAAGTCACAGCCTGCATTACATATCTCTTCTACATCGCGTTGTAAGTTTCCAAAGTCAGCAGAGAGAATACTTGGGGCTACTTTCATATCAAATTCCTTTAGTTATATTAGTGAAATTATAGATAAAAGTAGCTTTTTATCTTGTTAAGAAGAAGATAAATTTATCATTATTAAAGGACAAATCAACTTGAACCCCTTTTTTATCTTGAACTATTTCAAGGAGCGAATCTATATTGGGGTAGGTACGAGGTAAGGTTATATCAACACTTATATGCTCATCAGCTAAAAGAGTTTTTACTTTTCCACCTACTATGTTTACAAGCTCTGCTAATGTATCTAACACAAGTTCCGTATCATTAGTCTCCTCTCCAATGAGAAGTTCACAAGCTTTTTTAGCAATCTCAGTAGGAAATACTAATATAACCATGCCATCCATATCGCCATAAAATCCAATAGAACTAGCAATTTTCCCCTCTTTAGGGCTTATATCTATTGTGTTTATATTCGCTGACTCTTTTATCGCTTTAGAATTCGTCATCATCTCTATGGTACCAACAGTTGCATCTATGAAATTTGGCAGTTCAGTTACTGTTGTTTTATTTATTGCACGTTTGTCTTTAACATTTGAGGCACTACTTGCCCCCAACTCCTCAAGCATATCTTTATCTTGTAAGATATCATCCATTTGACTAAAAAACATAATCCCTGAGTCTTCTAGTGTCTCTTTAAACTCTTTAGGAGTTTTATCGAAACTCATTCCAACAAAACAGATAGTGGCATTGTATTCTGCCCCTGCTGAAGAGAGTTTGGAGAAAAAGTTTAGTGCATGGACATTCATACTTATTACTTTATAGGCATCAAAGATAAAAAGACGAAAACCTACATTAAGGGAGTTGTTGTGATAAGCAATGTTAAAAGTATTTCCTATCTCTGCATCTAAAAAAGAAGATACCGTATAGATGATAGCATTACCAGTCACTCGTGTTGCTACTTTTTGCCCCATCTGTCCAAGGTATGTGTCTGTAATGATAATATCGTAAGCATTCTCAGCATCAGATTTTTCTTTAAACTCACTATAACTTTGTGCAACGATAGGATTGTGTCCACTATCGTGAAGTTCTATAGCCATTGCTGCTCGTTGTGACTTATCTTCATTATATAGAAGAATATTTTTGTTTTGATTTTTATAATTTGCTGAAAAAAGTGTAGCTATTTCTTGTGTTTTAAAGAGAGAAAAGTTTAAGTCATCTTGATAAAACTTAACAATAGCAGCATACTTTTTTGTATCATAATCGCAAAAACCTACAGTACAATGGTTCGCAGAACGAACTTTTTGAAACATCTTAACAAATGAGTCGAGTCCATTACGGTTAAAGAAGATAACTTTTTTTAAAGAGACTAAAATCATATCAGCATTTTGCGCTATAGTTCCATCTATATCATCAATACTTAGAAAAGAGTTTCCCGATGAACCATCCAAAAAGCCTTGTGGTGTGAAAATCCCAATACCATTTTTTACTACAGCTCTCATGATATCTCCATCACTTTTGAAAACTCTTCATAAATATCACTAACATACTCAACTTGAAAATCTATAAAGTCATTAAGTTCGGCTTCTACATATTTTTCTTGCGAAAGAGTATAAAAAAGAAGTAAATGCATCCATTTTCCTAAGTTATTAGTAGTTTCATCTTTGGCAGGTTTTACTCCTGAAGCTGATTGTAAAATATCTGATATAGCTTGAGGCATTTCCCACTTTTGTGCTATTTGTTCACAAATATCAAACAAGTCAAGACCACAGAGTCTTTGAAGTACTGTGTTTAAGTCAATTTGATTTACACTACGAAGAAGGTCAACATCTGCTTTTTTCTCACAAAAGAGTGCTTCACTTACGATAATACTAGCGGGGAGTAGAGATATTGAAGATAAAATGTCTTTGTCATCAATATGTAAATGATTTAATATTTTTTGCCAGTTAACAGATAGGTCCGCTTGTAAGTTGTAAAAAAGTACACGATTGAGTTTAAAAAGAATCCATTTTGAAGGAGATAAAAGCGTCATCATATAGTTATAAACAACTTGTTGAGAAGCGGATACTCCTAAAATACCAAAAATTTGTGATACATCACTTACTTCATTTCTAAAACCATAGATTGGTTTGTTTACAAGGACTTTAAGATAAGAGCTGAGTGCCTTGTCTTGTGCGGCAGCATTAGCCGCTTTAACTAAGTCTCCTGCGTTTAAGTGCAGAAGAGTCTCTTTAAGTGCTTGAGGGGCAGGAGGAATTTTTTGTATAAAATTATCTATAGTGTCTTTTTTAATCAAAATGTTATACTTTATGTTAATCTGCATTATTTTAGCTACAATTATATAAAAGTTATCTAAAACTATCAAATACCAGAATTTAAATCTGAAGTGTATATCGGCTTAAGTTGCAGTTTTGCTTTTATTTGGTACAATTCGCAACTTTAAAATATCATTCAAGGACTCTAACATGGCAAGAAGATGTGCTATTAGCGGCAAAGGCCCTATGAGTGGGAACAATGTTTCTCACGCAAAAAACAGAACAAAGCGTCGTTTTTTATTAAACTTAAGAACAGTTCGTATCACTTTAGAAGATGGTACTACAAAAAAGATCAAGATCTCTGCAAGAGAGCTTCGTACACTTAAGAAAAATTCGTAAGCAGTAGGAAAAAATTATGAATCTTTTAGTAAGGATTCGTAAGTTTCTTAATTGGGAGATAACTCCCAAACCTGACCCTAAGCTTCTTCCTGAAGTTTATCCTCACCTAAAACCTTTTCGACTCCCTTTAATACTCACTGTATTTGTTATGCTAATTGGAACTATTGGTTATGTAATCATAGAAGACTTCCCTATATTTGATGCTATTTATCAAACAGCTATAACTTTTACGACAGTTGGTTTTGGAGAGGTACATGAACTCTCAAATGTTGGAAAAATCTTTACGATTAACTTAATAATTGCAGGTTTTGCAGTCTTTTCAAGTGCTATCGGTATTTTAGTTTCTGAACTAAACAAGGGTAAAATAGTTTCAATATTAAAGGAAAGAAGAATGTTATATAAAATAGTTAGACTTAAAGAGCATTTTGTTATTTGTCATCATAATGATTATACGATTGAAGTGACAAATCAACTTCGTAAAAATCATATTCCTTTTATTGTAGTGGATCCTCGACCAGAGATACACGAGTGGGCAATTGAGCATAAATATCCACACTATCTACAAGCAGAACCACATGCTGAGCTCTCAATGCTCAAAGCACATCTTTCTTCTGCAAAAGGGCTCATAGCACTCTCTAGTTCTATCTCAGATAATATTGCATTGATTGCATCTGTAAGACTTTTTGAAAAAGAACATTTTTTACCTCGACCTTATTACATAATCTCATCTGCTGAGAGTATGGGGGATGTAGAAAAATTGAAAAAACTTGGGGCAGATACTGTTGTTAGTCCAACTAAATTAACAGCACAGCGTGTGAGTGCAATGGCCGCTCGTCCTGATATGGAAAATCTACTAGAAGAGTTTCTTTATAAAAGTGATAACCCCCTTGATATGCAAGAGATATTTGTACCAAAGTTCTCATGGGCAGTACTTAAAAAACTCAAAGAGACACACATTCGAGAGATGACTAACACTTCAGTTGTAGGTATAACAAAAAAAGATGGAAAGTTTATCAGTATGCCAAAGGGTGATGTCCTTGTAACGAGTGAGTGTAAACTACTTGTAATCGGTACACAAAAAGGTATAGCAACAACAAAAGGTCTGGTAAGACAGAGAATTAAGCCTAAGGAGCTGAAGTTTGTATAAGTTAAGTGAACTTTTCGATGGTGTTTGTAGTGCCAAAGGTTTTTTTGCTGATGGTATTAGTGCTGGTTTAAAAGCAGATAATGCAAAAGATATGGCGTTTATCTATTCAGATAAAGAGTGTGAAATCGCTTGCGTTTTTACTACAAACAAGATGACAGCAGCACCTATTCGACACTTTAGAACAAAGGGTGATTTTAAAACAAACTTTGTACTTATTAATGCAAAAAATGCAAATGCTATGACTGGAAAAATAGGTATAACAGATATAGAAACTATTTTATCAACACTTCCAAATAATATTATAAACCCAGTTATGAGTTCAACAGGTGTTATCGGTGTGCGTTTACCTCAAGAGAAAATAATCGCAGGGGCAAAACTCTTTGACCTTACAAAAAAAGAGCCTCATTGTGCAGCAAAAGCGATAATGACAACAGATAGTTTCTCAAAAGAGAAAGCTTTTAAAGTAGAACTTGAAGATGGCACTGTATTTAGCATTGGGGCTATGGCAAAAGGTGCTGGTATGATAAACCCTGCTATGGCAACTATGTTATGCTTTATCACAACTGATGCAGATGTTAGTAAAGATGAGATGCAAGAAATTTTAGATGAAGTGACAGTTACTACATTTAATGCAGCAAGTGTTGATGGTGATACTTCTACAAATGATACAGTAATGCTTTTAAGTAATAAAATCTCAGGAGCATATAATAGAGAAGCTTTTAAAGAGGCACTAACGAAGATAATGCTCTTCTTGGCTCGTGAAATGGTGAGAGATGGTGAAGGTGCTACAAAGCTTGTTACTTATAAGGTTACAGGTGCAAAGAATGATGTTGAAGCAGAAGTAGTAGCTAAAGCACTCTCAAACTCACTTCTTGTAAAAACAGCACTCTATGGAGAAGACCCAAACTGGGGACGTATAGCATCAACTGTTGGAGCAAGTGGAGTAAATGCAAACGAAGAAACACTAAGTATCTCGTTTAATGAACTCTGCGTTTACGATAGTGGTACGTTACTCTTTGATGATGCTATGGAGGTAGAAGCTTCTAAAATAATGAAGTTAGATTCTTTTAGTATCTCTTGTGATTTAGGTTTAGGAGAGGGTGAGTTCACATCTTTTGGATGTGACTTAGGTTATGAGTACGTTAAGAT
>JALSMC010000113.1 GCA_026987995.1 Sulfurimonas sp.
CATACTGGGCACCAAGTAGCCCATATATGTACCATAAGAGGTTTATCTGCATTGAGAGTAAAAAGAGTATTATCGATGAGTTTTGTGGGTTTTAAGTTTAAATCACTACGGTTGAGTTCTTGTGCTTTATAAAGACTCAATCCATTTGCAAAAATAGTAATAAAAAGGGTAAAAAAGAGGAGTTCTTTGAAGTAGTGTTTGATTTTTTGTAACATAGAGATACCTTTATTAGTGTATCTCTATATTGTACTAAAAGAAAGTTAAATGAGTACTAGTATGATGCTGAGATTATTCAATCTCTGCATCAATTACATCTTCATCTTCTTTCTTTTTCTTAGCATCAGCTTCCGCTTTTTCTGGGTCTTGCTCTTTTTTGTACATCTCTTCTGCCATTTTATGTGCAGCTTCTGTAAGAGTTTTTACTTTCTCTTCGATTTGCTCTTTAGTTGAAGACTCATCTTTAAGAACATCTTTTAGCTCAACTATTGCAGCTTCAATTTTTGCTTTTTCTTCTGCTTCTAAAGAATCACCCATTTCAGTCATAGACTTTTCAGTTTGAACAATAAGTGCATCTGCTTGATTTTTAAGATCAACTAGAGCTTTACGTTCTTCATCTTCAGCCTTATGTACTTCTGCATCTTGAACCATTTTTTCTATCTCTTCTTCACTTAATCCTGAACTTCCAGAGATTGTGATTGATTGAGATTTACCAGTACCTTTATCAGTTGAACTAACAGTTAAAATACCATTTGCATCGATATCAAAAGTTACCTCAATTTGAGGTACACCACGAGGTGCCGCAGGAATATCACCAAGCTCAAATAGACCAAGAGATTTATTATCTTTCATAAACTCACGTTCACCTTGACCAACACTGATAGAAACAGCTGGCTGGTTATCTTCAGCAGTTGAGAAAACTTGAGATTTTTTAACAGGAATCGTAGTTCCTTTTTCAATAATCTTAGTCATAACACCACCTAAAGTCTCGATACCAAGGCTTAATGGAGTAACATCAAGTAAAAGAACATCTTTAACATCTCCTCTTAAAACACCACCTTGAATAGCAGCACCGGCAGCAACAACTTCATCAGGGTTTACACCTTTGTTTAGGTCTTTTCCACCAAAGTACTTACTTACAGCTTCTTGAGCCATAGGAACACGAGTAGATCCACCAACCATGATAATCTCTTTGATATCACTATTTTCTAAATCAGACTCGCTCATTGCAGTTTTGATGTGATCAATAGTCTCTTCAACTAAATCAGCAATCATACCCTCAAATTTAGCACGAGTAAGTTTTACAACAAGGTGTTGTGGTCCAGCTTCTGTCATAGTGATAAACGGTAAGTTAATCTCAGTTTCAGTCGCAGATGAAAGCTCTTTTTTAGCTGCTTCTGCAGAATCTTTTAAACGTTGAAGTGCCATTTTGTCATTTTTAAGCTCAATTCCGTGAGAGTTTTTGAACTCATCATTTAAAAAGTCAACGATTTTGTTATCAAAGTCATCTCCACCTAAAAATGCATTACCATCAGTACTTAGAACTTCGAAAGTACCATCAGAAATTTCTAAAACAGTAACATCAAATGTTCCACCACCAAGGTCATAAACAAGTACATTTTCTTCTTGCTTAGAATCAAGACCATAAGCTAGTGCAGAAGCAGTTGGCTCATTGATAATACGAAGAACATTAAGTCCTGCGATAGTACCAGCATCTTTTGTAGCTTTACGTTGTGCATCATTGAAGTATGCAGGAACTGTAATTACTGCATCAGTTACAGTTGAACCGATGTAAGCTTCAGCATCTTCTTTTAGTTTTGTAAGAATCTTTGCAGAAATCTCTTGTGGTGTATATACTTTACCTGCAACATCAACACAAGCAGCACCATCTTTATTTACTATGTTATAAGTTACTTTATCATGTGCAGCTTTTGCATTCTCTTCATCCATCATAAGACCCATAATTCTTTTAATAGAACTAATAGTCTTCTCAGGGTTTGTGATAGCTTGACGTTTAGCAGGATCTCCTACTAGTACATCACCTTTATCTGTAAATGCTACTACTGATGGAGTAGTGTTTTTACCCTCTGCATTAGGGATGATTTTCGCTTCACCACCTTCATAAACTGCTACACAGCTATTTGTTGTTCCTAAATCTATTCCAATTACTTTACTCATATTATTTTCCTTAAATTTTATTTATATATTTATTTATTTTTAAAACATCAAAAGTATAGGATGTTTTAAAATTTAGTTTTGCAACTTAAGTTGCAAAACACTTAGTTTGCTACAATAACCATCGCTTCACGTAGTGGGCGATTTTTGTATTTATATCCAGTTTGAAAAGTTTGAACTATTTGTCCGCTCTCTATCGTCTCACTATCTACAGCTTGCACTGCATTATGAATGTTGGGATCAAAAGGTTCATCATGACTTACTACTGTAACACCATGCTTATCAAGTTGTGTTAGAAATGACTTATGTGTCAATTCTATTCCCTCTTTTAACTTATCAAAAAGTTCTGCTTTGTCAGCATCATCTGTAATTGACTTCATCGCACCATCAAGTGCATCAAGTACAGGTATCATATCTTTTGCAAATTTTTCATTTGCATATTCTACGGCTGTATACTTTTCACGTTCAAGTCTTTTTTTGATATTATCAAAATCTGCATGAACACGAGCATATTTGTCTTTTAGTGCGATTAATTCAGCTTCTAAAAGTTCAAATTCGTTTTCAACGACTTCTGCTTCAGCCTCTGCTTCATCTGTGACAATTTCTTCATTTTCTATGACTATTTCCTCATTTATAGGGGTTTCGTCTTGTAATTCTTCTTTAGACATAATTGTTAAATAACTCCTTTATTTTAAAAGATAGGTGTATTATACATATTGAGTGTAACAATGTCAAGTGCATGCTTATTAAATTTACTTAG
>JALSMC010000114.1 GCA_026987995.1 Sulfurimonas sp.
AATTTTACGTATCATTTGACGAAGATGTACATGAGAGCTCTCTTTGATATTTACCTTTACAAATGCAAGCTTTTCCATAATTTCATCATACTTATACATAGTGTCGGCATTGATTACGAAGTGGTCTATACTTAGGAGATAGCCTTGTTCATAGAGTTTATCTATTCTTTCTAGAACTTTTTCACTCATAGAAACACTCTCTAAAAGACTAAATATAAAGAACTCTCCAGGAATGGAAAATATGATATCATGAAGCAGAAATTTTTCATCGATTTTTACAAAGGCTCGTCTATCGCCAAGGATTCTATGTGTTCCAAATTTATTAAGAACATTATTTATAATCGAAGCACTGCTGTATCTACTTTGGACTTCAGAAGAACCTTTATAGAGTACTTCATAAGAGCAAAGATCAGAATGTGCATCTATTATAGGTTGTCGTCCAATGGAAATATTTTGCACCCAAAACTCCTTTTATACAATTATATCTTAATCCCAAAACTACCCATAAAGGGTAGTTAACTTTTTGAGTATATCACTATCTCTTCATCACCTGATGTTATTGATTTTTTCATAGCTAATTCTGCTTTTTGTATTATGTTTCCATACTCTTTTAAGGCTACCCCAACTCTTATACTAAAAGAAATTTTCTGGTTTTCAATCATAAAATTTTGCATATCTATATCATGCTTAATTTTATTAATATTTTTTTCAATAATATCACTTTCCTTAGATGAACACAGCAGTGCAAACACATCACCATGTAGGTGAAAAACTTGCATAGATTTACTGTAAGTATTTTTTAAAAAGTTTGCCAATTCTATAAGAAACTTATCTCCAGACTCAAAACCAAAGTTCTCATTTACTTGCGAAAAGTCATTGATATTTATAAGAATAATGGATTTTTTACCACTCGTATCGAGCACTTCGTTTAGTTTCATTCTGTTTGGAAGCTTTGTAAGCTCACTTATTGTCATTTTTCTATATATCTCGTCGCGTGAATCTTCTAGTTCTTTAATTTGCATGTATTGTTTAATCGAAGTTCTCACTAGAGTATAGAGTTTTTGTACGGTTAACTCAGTTTTTTCTTTATAGTCATTAATATCATACTTGTCTATAACTTCTTCTTCTGGTGCTTGGTTTGCTTGTCCCGTTCTAAGGACTAAACGGATTCTATTATTTGCTAGTTCATGTCTAATATAATCAACTAGTTCTAAACCAGCGTCAGGGGTTTCCATAACTACATCAACGATAGCTAAACAGATATCATCATTAGTTGTTACGATTTTTTTAGCCTCAGCAGCACTCAATGCTGTTAATATTTTTAATTTTCTACCATCAAAAGTTTTATTTTTGAGAGCTATTTTAGTCATGAGATGAACAGACTCTTCATCATCTACGATAAGAATCGTATAAAATTCTTCTATCTCTTTTGCTTTTGTACTATCTTCAACTAAAAAACCTAAGTCCTCACTCATTACTCTCTCCTTGTAATTCACTCAATGGTATTGTCAGTATCATCTTTATTCCTTCTCCTACTTTACTCTTACATTCTATTTTGCCATTAAGTTTATGGACTATCAAGTTATAAATGATGCTGAGTCCAAGCCCACTTCCACCTTGACCAAACTTAGTAGTAAAAAATGGATCAAAGATTTTACTGACAAGGTTTTCCTCTATTCCCTTACCATCATCTTTATATGTAACTATGAGGCTGTTTTGTACTATCTCACCCTTGATGATAATTTTTCCCCGTTTTTGAGAACTTTTATCATATCCATGGAGAAGAGAGTTCATTATAAAGTTTGTAATTGCTTGAGAAAATATACCTGCATAAGAATAGATATTGATATTTTCATCAATTGCATTATCTATATCAATATTTTCACACTTTGTTGCATTATGCAAACTCAGAAGAACTTCATCGCAATACTCTTTTAAATTAAAGTTCCTTTTGTCTTCTACATATTGATCAATTGCAATTTGTTTAAACGAGCGTATCAAAGAAGCTGCCGACATCAGACTTACATACATTGAGTCAGATATAAGTTTAACTGTTTCTAAGTACTCAGTTAAAGCATTTTTACCAAGAGTTTCTTTTTCTAAAGCCTGCATAACTAGTTTTGTCTCATCTTGAAGTTGTGATGTACCAGTTATTGAGTTGCCAAGAGGTGTATTTATCTCATGTGCTACACCTGCTACTAAACTACCAAGTGCCGACATTTTTTCAGTCTCAATTAACTTATTTTGTGTCTCATTTAAATCTTTAAGAGTCATTTCTAGTTCTTCTGTTCGCTCTTGTACTTTTTCATCAAGAGTTTTATTAAGTTCAGACAGAGTATCATTTGCAAGCTCTCGTTCTGCTAAGTTTTTATAGGCACGTTTTGAAAAGATTAAAATAGCTACCAATCCAAGAATATAGATTATCATATGAGATATAAGCATCTTAGCAGTACCTTCTTTCCCTATCTCTTCATACTCTTCTAAAGGAATCGATATACCAATGGCACCTCTAACATCCTTGTCCTTGAAACCTAAGTGACCATGACATACCACACAACCTGGTTTCATATAAAAAGGTTTAATCAAGCGAAGATGCTCTTTTCCTTTATACATTTGTATCTCAATTATTTCTGAAGCTTCCCCACTGATAAACTTGTCAATAGCTTTACTTTCAAACTCATCAGCTAAATTATCAGGGTTAAGTGCAACTTGCCCTACTATGCGACCACTAATACCAAAATCTTTTGCGTAATCATCCATAATGGTTCGTATCATAAAAGCTGGATTCATTAGCGTGAGTTTTTGTCCATCTTGAGTGACTACATCCCTGTACTGTAGGTGTGCAAGGTATGGATTAGGCTGTACATATTTGTTTGGTTTGACATATATTCCACCCATTTTAGTGGACCATAATCTTATGGATTGGTCTTTA
>JALSMC010000115.1 GCA_026987995.1 Sulfurimonas sp.
TGCTGCAACTATCTCGCGTTTAGCAGATATGAATGTTGAACCATTTCTCATTAGTTCTTCACTTTTAGGGATTTTAGCACAGCGTTTAGTGCGTGTTATTTGTCATGAGTGTAAAGAAGAAGATGAACTTGCTGAGAATTTTGCTGAGGATTATAATATAGCTAAAAATGCAGTTATTTATAAGTCTGTTGGATGTAAGGCTTGTAACTACTCAGGCTACTCAGGACGTCGCTCTATAGGAGAGTTACTTGTGATGAATGACTCCATAAAAGAGTTACTTAAAACTACAACAGATGAGCACACTATCAAAACACAACTCGAAGCAGATGGACTTCAAACTATCTCTATGCAACTCTCACAAATGCTACTTGATGGAGAAACTTCACTCGATGAAGCGATACGTATCGGTTTAGGTCATGCATAAAC
Source organism: Sulfurimonas sp. (assembly GCA_026987995.1). Taxonomy (GTDB): domain Bacteria; phylum Campylobacterota; class Campylobacteria; order Campylobacterales; family Sulfurimonadaceae; genus Sulfurimonas. The sequence goes on from JALSMC010000115.1 coordinate 427, forward strand.
GCAGTGCTTTTACACTTGTTGAAGTTATGGTGGCAGTTGTCATCGTTTCAGTGGTGATAGCAGCCCTTTTACAGATGCAGGGAAACACAACTCATAAGTTTTTTGGTATAAAAGAGATGATGAAAACAAATCAGTACAGCTCTTTTTTACTCTCTACTTCAGATAAGTATGGTTTTGAATCATCAAAAATTGATATGAAAAGACTAGTGGACGAGTTTGAGTTAGAGAGTGATTTGCGTCGGCGTTTAAAATCAATGAAAGTAGAGATAGACTATGAAGAGCTAACGACTATAGATACAAGCGAGTTAGATGAGTCTTCTGATCCTGATGAAACTAGTAACAGCTCTTTAGTCTTTGAGATAGGAAGAACAAGCTTAAAGGCAAGAGAATTCACAACACAACTTATACGAGTAAAATTACAATGAAAAAATCAGCTTTTACACTCATAGAACTTTTGATATCCATAGTTATTTTAAGTATATTGATGCTTTTTTTATATCAAAGTTATGCAAATCTCAACCGTTCAAACACTTTACTGAGTGAAGAAGTACAAAAAATATCTAAGATACAAAAGATTAAAAAAACAATTATAATGGACTTTACAAGAGCACTCAGTATAAATACATTAAATCAAGATACAAAAATAGACATAGCTTTTTTGCAAACCTCGCACTCTTTATATCAAAGGATAAACCCTTATATAGGTTATATAGTCAAAGATAAAATACTCTTTCGTATAGAATCTTTAAAACCTTTACTTGAGTTTCCACTAGTCGCTGATAGTGAGTTTGTTGTAGAAGAGTTAGGGAAAGTGAAAATATTTCGTGTGTATAAATCTACGGATGCTGAGACCGGTTTGTATCTAGTGCATCTTCTTTTTGAAGATACTACCGAGATACTTTTAAAACTTAATCCTCTCGAAATTTAGAGATACCACAAGGCTGATTTGGAGTTGGTGGATGCTCTTTTAAGTATGTTAAGTCTTCAAGTGTTTGCATGAGTACTTTTTTTTGTTGGAGAATTGGAAGCATAAGATTGTCTTTCTCATTGAGAGGAATATCCCAATTTAAAAGTATAGTTTGGACTTCGTCATCGAGCTCTTTGAGGGCATTATTTATATGTTTTATTGAATTCATACAACAATTATAGCAAGTATTTAGAAATTTTTGGGTATAATCCTGCTCTTAATTCTAGTCTAAAGCTAGAAGCAAGAATTTTACTTAAAGGATTATCGATGCCAAAAATGAAATCGGTAAAAGGCGCTGTTAAGCGTTTTAAAGTTAAGAAAAATGGTCAAATTAAACGTGGAAAAGCGTTTAGAAGCCATATTTTAACAAAACAAGACGCATCAACTCGTCGTGATCAAAATCAGCCTGCTGTAGTAGCAAAATCTGATGCAAAAAATATTAAGGCTATGATAAACTAATTTTAGTTTTTCATTACATCTCCAATTTATTTAAAAATTGGGCAAGACCACCAAAGTAGTGGCACCTTGATTACATTTATGTGACTGGGTAAAGAAAAGGAAAGATATGCCAAGAGTTAAAACTGGTGTTGTTCGTAGAAGAAGACACAAAAAGATATTAAAATTAGCGAAGGGTTTTTATAGTGGTCGTCGTAAGCACTTCCGTAAAGCCAAAGAGCAAATAGAACGTTCACTTTATTATGCATTCCGTGACCGTAAGCAGAAAAAACGTGAGTTCCGTAAACTATGGATCATCCGTATCAATGCAGCGGCTCGTTTAAATGGAATGAACTATTCATCTTTCATGAATGGTGTACATAAATCAGGTATCGAACTTGACCGTAAAATTCTTGCTGATATGGCAATGAACGATGCAGCAGCATTTACTGCAGTTGCAGACGCTTCTAAAGCAGCATTAGCAAAATAGTTCTTAGAGTCCCTTTTGGGGCTTTAGTTCTACTTCTTTAAAAACATAACCGTAATATCATTCTCTAAATACCCCTCTTTATAAATCACTTTTTTCACATTTAATTTTTTAGCAATAGATTCAATAAAATCTTTTCCAAGATAGTTATATGTTTCACTCTCTTTACTCCCATATAAAGTATTAAAAATAAAAGCTTTTCTTGAAGAGTTGTAGCAGTTTTGTATAAAAAGATGTGTTTCAAAATATGTTAAGATATTTAATGCACCACTACAAATATAGTAGTCTTTAATAGGTACTGACTCTTTACAAATATCTAAATGAAGTATCTCTACTTCTGTATTTGAAGAAGCAAGTTCGACCATCTCAATATGTGCATCAATGCCAAGATAGCTTTTTAATTTTCTATCATTTTTTATAATATAAGAATAAAAATCTCCAAAACCACATCCTGCATCCCCTAATGAGTACTCATTTAAGACATAAGGAAGTAGTTGTAATATCTCTTTAAATCGTAGTTCTTGATTCTCTTTAGAGCCACTTGCAGATTACAAAAAACAACCTACAATTTAAGCTAAATTAAATTTTAAAAAAAGCCTTTCATATCC
>JALSMC010000116.1 GCA_026987995.1 Sulfurimonas sp.
GGGATTTCTAAGTATTGCATGACATGGCGTTGATCATCTATACCATCTAAGAATGTTACTACTATTTCGCTTGTTCTGTAAACATTTAAAAGGTTAAAAACCTCATCAAGAGCATAAGCAGGGTCTTCACTTGTAGAGTGTGTCTCATACAACCAAGTCTTTCCTGTTGTAACATCTAAAGCCGAATAGCCTACACTATAAACATCTCTATATTTATCAACTACTATAGAAACAATATAGTTGTCATCATTATCTACTATGTGGTCAAAGTTTGTACCAGGAGAGACTATTTGTGCAATGTAGCGGCTTATTTTAGGAGGATTTCCTTTTTGTTTTACTACTATGACTGTGTATTTTTGCTCACTTATCAAACGGCTTAAGTAGCGCTCAAAACTTACGGCAGGAACACCTGCAAGTAGAGGATTCTTGTCTGAGTTTTCTATGATATTTTTATTTTTCTTAGTGAGTTGAATGTTGAGGAGTTCTGCTATTTCTTTAGCTTTTCCTATCTGCTCTTCATCGTTGTTTACTTCATAAACCTCATAAAAAGTACCTATCTCCATAAAAACAACAGTATCTCGACCATATTTCTCTTCAAAGTGGCGTTGCAGGTCAAAATATGTTTGAGTGAGTAGTCTATCTTTGTTGTTAAGTATAGAGCTTACATCTGAGAGTTTCATGCCCTATCCTCTCACTTCTTTGATAGCGGCATAAGCTTCGTTAAGTCGTTTTGTTTTAGCTTCTGAGAACTCTAACATATCTTTTGGAAGACCCTTACTTACAAGTGAATCATAATGGTGCTCTTTCATAAGACGTCTGTAGTTTTTCTTTATCACTGAGAAGTCATCACTCTTACTTGACTCTAATTCTTCATAATACTCTGCCATTCTATCTCGTGATGTTGGTTGTTGGTATGAGCCACCCCCATTTCGTGAGTAGTTAGCATTTGAATAGCTGTAACTATAACTGCCCCCATTTTTACGAGCATTTTCAAAGTTTTTAAAAGCTTGAGCATACATCAATCTTAAACCAATGAGTAAAAAGAAGTTAAAAGGAAAGAAAAGAATTCTTGGTGCAAAGATAAGAAGTAAAACCCCTATGATAATACTTCCAAATACAAATCCAAGCCACATCACTTCTAAAAAAATTCCTAAAGCGATAATAGCTAATCCAATAATCTTTTTCATTAAATTCCTTAATATTTATACGCGATTATAACAAAAAAAGATGACTATATAGATTTAAAGAGCTCTTATTTTGCAACATTTCCTACAACATTGAGAGCATCCCATGTCTTAGATATTGGTGGAGCATAACAAAAGTCCATCATTCCGAGTTCTGCTGTTGTCATTTTTGCTCGCACTGCCATTGAAATAACATTAATACGAAGGGCAGCTCCATTTTTACCAAGAGTTTCCCCACCTACTATAATCTTACTCTGCGTTTCATAGACAAGTTTGATGTAGAGGTCTTCTTGGTTAGGATAGTAGCCTGTGTAGTTTTTATCTTTTACAAAAACACTGCTATACTCCACTCCAGTTTTTTCACTATCAGCCTCACTCAGACCTGTAGTAGCTGCTTCATAGTCCATCACTTTTACACATGCAGCACCTAAAGAACCCGGGTATTCATTATCTTCGCCTGCCATGTTTGAGCCTACTATACGACCGAGTTTATTTGCCCCAGTCGCTAATGGGATGTAAACATTCTCTTTTGTTACCATATGCTCAACCGTTGCACAGTCTCCCGCACTATAGATATCTTTTATATTTGTTTCACCCTTTTTATTTACAACTATTGCTCCATTTTTGAGAGTTTTTATGCCAGTATCAAGTGCGAACGCAGTGTTAGGCTTAAAACCAGTGGCAATAACTACTAAGTCCGTTTTATATGTCCCTTTGTCAGTTACTATCTCACTCACACTTTCCTCACCTCTAAACGCAGTAACAGACTCACTTAAAAGTACTTCTACACCGTGAGAAAGTAACTCTTCTAGCATCAAGTCTGTTATTTTTTCATCAAATATTCCGTTAAATACTCGTGAACTTCTCTGAATAAGACGTACTTTTTTACCCAAATGTACCATAGCCTCAACAACTTCTATACCGATAAAACCAGCACCTACTATTGTGATGTCGTTTATATCTTCGCGTTTGACCTGCTCTTTTACTCTTAAACCGTCTTCCATCTTAGTTAGTTTAAAAATGTTGTCCAAGTTTATGTTCTCAAAGGGAGGAAGTGTCGCCTCAGCTCCAGAAGCTATCATGAGTTTGTCGAAAGGCGAAGTAAATATCTCTTGTGATTTAAGGTTTTGCACTTGTACTGTTTTAGCATTGGCATCTATACTGAGAACTTTATGCCCTACCTGTACATCGACTCCAGCATCTCGCATCTTTTCAACTGTACGAGCTATCATCCGCTTCTCACTCTTAAAAAAATCACCCACAAAATAAGGAAGTCCACAAGCCCCAAAAGAGATAATATCTCCCATCTCATAAACAATTATTTCTGCATCTTTATTTACCCGTATTGCCTTTGCAGCAGCACTCATACCCGCTGCTATACCACCGATTATTATTATTTTCATATTTGCTCACTTTATAAATTGTATTTGATTAAATGTTGAGGAAGTTTTAAGAGCTAGTCAGAAAAGACTAGCTTTAGTGCATAGTTTGTTATACTATTTTTTCTTTTTAGAAGCTTTTTTCTTTGCTTTCTTTTTGTTAGATTTTTTTGCTTTTACTTTTGCCGCTTTCTTTTTTTTAAGTTTTTTATCTTTTTTCTTACTTTTTTTCTCAGCTTTCTTTTTAGATGCCTTTTTTGCTTTCTTCTTATCTGCTTTTTTAGCAGCTGCTTTTGCTAATTTTTTCTCTAACTCTTTTTTCTTATCTTTTAAAA
>JALSMC010000117.1 GCA_026987995.1 Sulfurimonas sp.
AGAGTTTATGGCAGCCATTTTAACTCTTGAAAAAAACAACACTGATAAAGTAGTAAAATATGTCGATGAGGTAAAAAAAATGGGGATGAAACTCCTCCCCCCTGACATCAACAAATCTGGACTTGTTTTTGAAGCACGCAACATAGAGGATGAAGAAGTGGTTATGTTTGGTATGGGAGCCATAAAAGGTGCAGGGGACATTGCTATCAACACCATGCTTGAAGCCCGTGGAGAAGAAGAGTTTAAAGATTTTTCTGACTTTGTGTCACGTATAGACTCGTCTAAAGTGAACAAAAGAGTGATAGAATCTCTCATAAAAGCAGGGGCGTTTGACAGTTTTGGGTACTCACGAAAAGCGATGCTATCTCAACTTGAAGACATTATAGATGCTGCGAAAAAGTCTGGTGATGCGAAGAAGCAAGCTGTGAACTCACTTTGGGGTGATGACGCAGAAATGAGTACGGTGAAGATAGAACTTCAAAATATGGAAGAGTTCGAGCCTATGGAAATCTTAGAGATGGAAAAAGAGTCTTTAGGGTTTTATGTGTCAGGTCACCCACTTGATAAATACCGAGAGCAACTTGAAGGCATAAACTACACACTTAGCTCAGAGATAGATGACTTAGCAGATGGTTCACAGGCGATGTTTATAGGTAAGATAGAAAATATTACAGAGAAGATATCTAAAAAGGGTAACAAGTTTGGTATTGCCAGCATTATGGACTTACATGGAAACATAGAGTTGATGCTTTTTGAAAATCGCATCAAAGAACTTGAAGAAGATTTTGACCTCAGTAAACCCATAGCATTTAAAGTGAAGATAAGCAAAGATGGTGACTTTACACGAATGAACATACTTAAAATTTCGAACATTAAAGATGCTAAGAAAACTAAAGTTAAAGTAGAAAAAGAGGTCAAGCATGTGCCAGAACCTGACCTTCCTCCATTGATACTTTCCTTAAACCTCATGCCTGACAGTAAAACAGTTGAAGAACTTATGTGTTTAGTGGAACGTCATCCAGGTAAACGACCGTTAGAATTGCATATCAAATCTAAACTGGCAGATGTGATTATAGAAAGTAAATACAAAGTGAGTGAGATGATACTTGAAGAGGCTAAAGAGATAGGTGTATTTTTAGAAGAAAATTTAGTTGTATCAGACTAACAAATTTAAACAATTCAACTGATTATAAACTATAAATATTATAATTCCCTCTTATTATTAACAATAAAGGAAGACGATGAAATTAATTAAAGGTCTATTGACGCTCATAGGGGCTTTGGTAGTAATAGCAGGTATTATAGGAGCAGTGACTGTAGGTCCAAATGTTGCAAAGCTCGATTCACAAGCACTCCCTGAGTACATGAAAATGTTTGACAAAGTACTTACTACAGGTGACCCAGCTAAGGGTATGGTGCGTAAAGTAAAAATGGTGATACCAGAAGGTATGACAAAAGAAGAAGCAATCGAAAATGCACTTGACATCATGGATGAGGTTGGTGAGGAGTATGGTCTAGCTATGGTTGACCATAAAACTATGCCAAGAAAAAGTGGTTTATACACACACATTCGTTCATACTGTTCACCTACCATTGCAGATACTTTTTTAAATTACTCTAGAGAGTTCATTGCTTTTATGCCATGTCGTATCGGTATCATTGAAGAAGCAAATGGTGATATCTACATTTATACTATGAGTATGGAACTTTTACTAAGTGGAGGGTATCCACTTTCTAAAGAAATGATGGAACTTGGAAATGAAGTAAGAGCAGGCATGTACACTATGATGGAAAAAGCCGCAGCAGGCGACGAATAATGCTACACTAAAAAAAGGGTTTTCGCTATAAACGCGAAAATCTCTCTCCTTTATAACTCCCTATTACACTAACTATGTTAAGATAACTGCTACTAATACATAAATGGATTATCATGTCAGATGAAGCAGATGAGCGAGCATTTACACTTTTAGAACAAGCCGTAGAAAAAGCACAAATTTCCTTAGCCAATACAAAATATTTTCAGCCATTTTTGATGCTTTTAACCGATGATGCTAAGGTGGAAGTCTATGAAAATAAGCTAGAAGACTCAACCCAAAGTTATGAAGAGTTGGAAGAAGAACTAAAAGTTCGTCTAAAAAGTAAAGATATTGACATCATGATACTTGCAGTTGATACTATCATACCAGAACAACTTTCGCAAGGCATTCCTAGTAGTATTCGCCTACATTTAGAAGAGAAGAGTCAAGTGCATAACAAGATAGGTGCAAGATTTCTTTATGTGCCGTATGACTTGTGTCAAGTTCTTGAGAGCGAAATATTTGTTAAGTTACATGCTCCCATACCCATTGGGTTTCCTGCAGAATATATCGTTTAACACTATATTTAAGTGTGTCTTATTTACGCAGTATTGTGTTGTGCTTTGTATATAAGTGAGATTTTATCCTATGTTATCGTATTTTTATGTGTAGTATAGAAACAAATAAATAATATAAGAATAGCCAAAGACAATTTTAAATCCCTCTATAGTGAAGTAGTGCTAATATCCATGTACAAAATATTAATTTTAAGGAATTATCATGTCAAAATTACCAAAAATCATATGGTCAAAAATCGACGAAGCACCAGCATTGGCAACGTATTCATTATTACCAATTGTAAATGCATTTACTCAAGCAGCAGGCGTTTCAGTTGTAGAGAGTGATATCTCTCTTGCAGGTAGAGTTCTTGCCGCTATGGGTTTAGCAGAAGATGAGCTTTCTAAATTAGGTGAAGTTGTACTTCAACCTGATGGGAACATCATTAAACTTCCAAACATTTCAGCATCTGTTGGTCAACTTAAAGATTGTATTGCAGAACTTCAAGGTCAAGGTTACGACATTCCTAACTACCCT
>JALSMC010000118.1 GCA_026987995.1 Sulfurimonas sp.
AGGGTGTGAAGATGAAAAAGGTAGAACACAAGTGCTTGTACTTGTGGGTGCGTTAAACGTAGGTAAGATGGTAGTGACGTTTGAAGAAAAGATACGCACTAACTCAGACATAAGAGAGCCACAGCACTATAGCTATGAAAACCTCACTTTGGACAGGGGAGAGCTATTTGGATGGTTTGAGATGGGGTCTACTATCGTTACCTTTTCAGAAAAAGGAAGCATCTTTCCTGAAGTGGCGATAAACCAGAAGGTAAGCTTTACTGATGTTTTAGGTAAAGTAGTATAAAATATTTTTATAAATAAAGGGAGACTCTATGCAAATTAAAGAAATCAAAGAGTATGCAGAAGTCCGTGCGAAGGCAAGGGCTTATCTATGTTACATCATAGGACGTAACATCACAGATAACATCCAAAATGGTGACGTAGCCACGGTACTTGCAAAACTTGAAGGCTTAAATGACAGTATAGACAAGGCTGAAGCTATCTATGCACTAGATGGTAAAGGGATTCAAATAATTCCCAATATTTCTAAAAGTAAAAAGTTAAGAGGTAGAGGTAAAGGTACAAGTAGAGCGGACAGAGCTTACTTTTACAAAACTATAAAAGAACATAGATGTGTACTTACAGAACCTTATCCTTCTGATATCAGTAACGCTATGGTGGTTACAGCTTCTTTTCCTATCTACGATGAACAAGATGAGTTACTTTGTATCATCTGTGTAGATATCACACTTTCAAACATCTTGCGTATGGTGCATCCTAGTTCTATTGATTCTCATTTTGGACTGCTTACTAAGGTTGTATATACGTCTTTTTCTATTGCTTTAGCCATGGTTTCTTTACTTCTTTTTGTTAAAGGTGCAACAGCATTTTTACACTTTGGCATAGACCTTGGGGCTATAGATATTAACGAGATGTTTAAAGCAACCATTTTACTTACCCTTTCTTTAGCCATTTTTGACTTGGTTAAAGCCATTTTTGAAGAGGAAGTCCTAGGTAAAGAGAAAAAAGAGGGTGCAGGAGATGGACACCAAACGATGATTCGTTTCTTGGGTTCCATTATCATCGCCCTTTCTATAGAAGCCTTGATGCTTGTCTTTAAGTTTGCACTCACAGACCCTGCACAGCTTGAATATGCGGTGTATCTCATAGGGGGTGTTTCATTGTTACTTTTAAGCCTCTCTGTGTACATCAAGTTCAACTTACCTTATGTTAAGTCAACAAAAAAGTCTAAATAGTGCAAAAGAACATAGCAACACATAAAAAACTCATCATCTTTGATATGGATGGTACACTTGTAAACAGTTCTATCACCATAGCAAATGCTATTAACTATGTGCGTAAAAATTTAGGGTTTGAGCCAATGGATGAAGAGACTATCTTGCGTTTAGTCAATGACCACAGTATCAATCCTGCAGAAAGATTTTACCATGCTAAGGCATTTGATGCTGACCATGAAAAATGGTTTTCTGAGTACTATACAAAAAACCATGAACATGAACTTGTCCTCTATAACGGCATAAAAGAATTGCTATTTACACTGAGAGAACAAGGTAAAAGTATAGCTGTTGCTACCAATGCCTACAGAGGCTCAACCATAGAGTCTCTTACCTATCTAGGTATTTATGAACTATTTGATGCTATAGCTTGTTATGATGATGTAACCCAAGGTAAACCACATCCAGATATGCTTTACAAAATACTAGATGAATTAGACTATAAGGCAGAAGAGACTGTTTTTATAGGAGATGGTCCACGCGATGAACTAGCAGCTGTTGAAGCGAAGATAGACTACATCATGGTTGACTGGGGTTTTTCTGAACATGGAGACAAGGAAGTGGTGTCTTCAGTTGAAGCGTTAAAAAACCTTTTACTTCCTTGTCTTATGGAGAGTAATTAGATGCATATACTTTGCTACTGTAATTCAAAAAAACCATTTTCACAATGTTGTGAGCCATTTTTACGTGTCTTTGAAGTACCCAAAACAGCAGAAATGCTGATGAGGTCACGCTATGCTGCATACTGTTTAGGGGATGTAAATTACTTGCAAGCCACCACACATGACCACACGTGGAGTGATGAAGAACTGAAGTTCATACAAGACTGGGCAGACAACAGCTTTTGGCAACATCTTGACGTGATACAAAGCAATGAAGAGTTAGTAGAGTTTAAAGCCTACTATATTTTTGAAGGTAAACAGCATATGCATCATGAAAAGTCTACTTTCATCAAGGTAAATGATATGTGGAAATACGTAGATGGTGAGATTTACGAAGATAAAGTAGATTTTTTACGTAACAGTGTATGCATCTGTGGTTCAGGTGATAAATATAAACGCTGTTGTTTTAAAAAGATTGGATAAGTCAATAGTATCCAACCTTCATACTTTGCACTGATACGGTGTACGGTGCAGTGTTTAACTACACCTTTGTAAAAATCTCTCTTTTTTCGACGGTAAGCCCTTCTTCATAGACCTTCACACCCTCCAAATACCCAGCTATCTCAGGTGCTTCATATGCGATGCCTTCTGGTACTGCCTCTGAGTGTAGTTGCACGGCACACTGTTTGTAGTTTGGCTCAAAAGATTTAGGGTCAAACTCTGGTATGGTGATGTTGTTTATGAGCTGTTCGTTAAAGTGAAAAGGCACAAATACAGAGCCTTCACGTACAGTCTCAGTGACTTTAACTATGACATCTTCTACACGTCCTCGTGTACCAGAGAGTGCTATGCGGTCTCCGTCTTTCACTTGTAATTTGAGTGCATCTTTTTGGCTTATGTCGATCCATGCTTCAGGGGCTAGGTCGTTGAGTATGCCTATGTTTCCTGTTTTGGTACGTGTGTGCCACTGTTCTACGGTTCGTCCTGTGTTGAGTATGAGAGGTAAGCCCT
>JALSMC010000119.1 GCA_026987995.1 Sulfurimonas sp.
CAGACATTTTCTTGTCTTCCTTCTTCATTAAAAAAAACTGCCTCTTTCATCTGTACTACACCTTGTAAAAAATCATATCTGTACACTTCTATACTACTATCAAAAAAAGCTTCTATCTTCTCTTTTTGTTCTTCACCATCAACATAAATGCTACAACTTTCACAATCATCAAGACAGAGTAACTCTACCTTTTGTGCATCATCTTTTACATATGTCAAGAGATACTCTTTGAGATTTTCAAAGCTAGGAGTCAACTTCTGTGCTCCTACATTTTGTAGTTTACTCACAGCTAGGGTATAAACAACCCCGATGATGACTATAACTATCATCAACTCTATGAGAGAAAAAGCTTTTTTCACGTGACTTATTTACACTCGCTCAGTCTTATGTCTTTACCTTCATCTTTACCACCCTCTTTTTTATCTGCACCTAAAGAGATAAGCTCAATAGCTCCATCATCATTTATGTAGATAAACTCTTGACCCCATGAATCTTTTGGCATTTTGCTATCTTTAAAGTAGCTACTTGTCTTTGTAAGGAGTTTTAAACCCTCTTCTGTAGATGGATACACGCTGTTCTTAATCTTGTACATATCAAGTGCACCATCATAAATAGACTTCATCTGCACACAAACCAAGTCGCGTTTAGCCTCTTCGCCTTTCCCTGTTAATGCTGGCATAACCATCGCCGCTAATAGTCCCAAGATAACGATAACTATCATAAGTTCTATAAGAGAAAATGCTTTTTTGAAGTTTCTTTTTTGTCTATTTTTTTGCACTATTTTTACCTTTTTAATTTATATCTATTATTATAGTACAAAACAGTTACATTTAGGGAATAAGAAAAGAAAAGTGAGTATAAGTACTAAGGAGGTAATTGCTAAAATATTTAAAAAAACCCACATAAAGTGGGCTAAAAAATTACTTTTTAATAATTTATACGTGCATCATATACTTCAAGAGGTGCTGTAAAAGGAATAGCTGTTAAACTATCAAACTCTGTAGCCCAATCAAGTTTTCCTATACCAAAGTTAACAGAATTAGTGAGTGTGTCTTTATTTGTATCATAAAAAGTAACAAATTCACCTAATGCTGTAGCATCAAAGAAGTATCCATATCCTCCAGATTGTGGATCTGTATAGTCACCGTAAACAACAGCGCCAAGACCTTGATCTAAAACAAATGCTCTGTGATAACCTCTTGATACATCATCATTTAAAAATACAATGATTTTATCTGCATCATATGTGTAGTAGCCGGCATCACTCTGAATAGTTGAACCATCAGCATAATCAACTATACTCACACTACCATTCATATCTGTCGTATTTGCTACTTCAAAAACATAACCTTGATTAGAAGCTAACTCATTATTAGCAAAGGGTGTTCTATTTGTTACATAATCAGTTAAATATCCATCTATTGTAGTATATGTTGCTCCCGTTGGATTATAAACTGTATCTCCATAAGATTCTAACTTTGCATCTACATTGTAGAATGCTGTTTTATAAACTACTCCATTCGTAAAGATAGTTGTATTGAGTTCACTATTTGCTGTAGCTGCATTTAGTTGTGCTAATATTTTCGCTTTCATAATAAGTGTACCATTTACATCAACTACATTCATTGTATTGTTTGTATCAATAGTGTATGCAATTGTGAATGCTGGACTACTTGTATCTGCACTAAAAGTTGTAGCATTAGCATCACGAACGAGTGCTTGCTCTTCATAACTAGTAGTACCAAATGTTGCACTGTTTACTTCTAATCTATAAGTAGCATTAACATCTGTTGATGTTGTATTCGTATCTACTGTGTATTGAGCTACTAAGTTATAAACATTTCCTTCGCATGTAAGATCTAAACTATCCCCAAAGCGACCAAAACTACATGTTACAGAAGTTGTTCCACGGAAAAGTCCATTTACATCACTTGTATCACTGTTTTTTGTAAATGTAATATTTCCATCTACATCAGCATAAGGATTGCTTAGGTTACTGTCATATATAGTACCAATAGCAAGGCTATAGCTACCGTATTCAAGCTCACCAGACTCATTTGTATCAAAAAAGCCATCACTTGTTAAACGCAGGAGCATATCTGTTGTAGATGAAGTTGTATTATCATCAAACCACTCTCCAGCGAGAGAGATTGTTGTGTTTGTATCTGCTACCGTTGTAGTAGTGCTACTAGATAGTGCAAAATCTAACAATCGTAAAGCTGCTACTTCATTAAATGTAGGAAAATCATCTTGTGAAAAATCAGGACTAGCTAGACGATGTTCTCCAAAATAAACTTCACCGTTATATATAGCAATGAGGTTTGCTGGGTAGTCTCCAAAGAGTGCTTCGTTTCCAGTACTAGGATAAAACTCTATTGCTAAGTCACTTGTGTTTGGAAGTGTTACTACACCCCATGATCCAACAACATCACTTACATTGTTCTCAAAGACTAAATCTCCACCATCACCATCACTGAATGTAGTAACATTTGTATCTGCAAGTTGTACATCTAAGTTAATACCTTTATAGTTACCAGTCGCATCCCAAGTCCCTGCTACAAAAAGTCCAGAGTTAACAAAACCTTCAAGTGTTGTAAATGTAGCACCTGTACTATAGTTTGTTGCTTTCCAGTTAAGCACATATGTTTCAAGGAACTTTGAACTTACGATATATGCAAGATCTCCATCTACAAATGAAATATTAGTGTCAGATGGAATATTTAGATTGATTTCAGTTTCAACTGCACTTCCAGGAAGAGCTACAACTGCATCTAAACGTTTTTGTGAACCATTTCCAAGAGTTATAATTCCCGTTGTAGGATCAACTGCATACGATGATGTATTATCAGGTTCCCAAACGCCATTACTACTAAGTACTAAGTCACTGTTAGTATTATTATTATCTAACCATGAAGAAGTATTCGTATCATAATAATACTCTCGAATCACTCCATTATCTAGTAGAATTTTTAGAGCTTTTACATTTCCATTTTCATCACTATCAACAGCATAAACAGTTGTTATATTGACAAATGTATCAGTTCCTGTTGTCGCTGCTATTGCTGCTGCTATAGCCGCATCACGAATTGCTTCTGCCTGAACTCTAATAGCTGCTATCTCTGCTGCTTTTGCTTCTAAGACCACAAACTGCTCTTCAAGTATAACAAGTGCTGCTGCTGCATCAGACTGTGCATTGAGGGCTGCGGTTTCATTTGCATCTACGACTGCAGTTCCCGCTGCAATCTTTGCATCACTGATAATAGTCATTTGGTTTCCAATGATATTAGCTGCTGTATCAGCAAGACTAAAAGAAGCATTTGCATCATCTGCAGCTTGTTGTGCATCTGGATATATTGTTACGATTGCTCCGATTGCATCAAGGTCATCTATAACTGCTGTAGCATTAAAATCATTAAAACGAGTCGTTACATTACTATTTAGTGTTATGAGTTCACTCTCTATTAGTTGAATTCTCGCAATCTTAGCATCAAGTACTATTTGTGCTGCTGCTATAAGCTCTATATTTGCTTTTTCTCCATAAATAGCCTCAAGAATAGTTTCTAAACTTGTAGAAGATGCTTGAATCTCATCTTTGTAAAGTATAGACTGGTTCACATCTGTAGAGTTTGTATCTACTAAAGATTGTAAAGATGCAAGTGTAGCTGTTGTTGTATCATAAATACTTTGGGCTGCTGTAAGATTTGCATCGATAACTGAGCTAGTAATACCTACTACAGCAATTTTTGTGCTATTGAGGTCACTATTCATCTGTGTCACAATAAACTTCGCTATTTCGTTGTTTGTGTTTACCTGTGCTTGTACTATTAGTGCCTCTGCATCTGCTGCTGCTTGTGCTGCTGCTGCTTGTGCTGCTGCTAAATCTACTGCTGCTTTGGCATCTGCTTCTGCTTGTGCTGCTGCTGCTGCTACTAGTTCTGCTTCTAATTTTTCAGCTAAAGCTTGAGCTGCTGCTGCTGCTGCTTCTGCCTCTCTCTGTGCTGCTTCTGCCGCAATGAGTTTTTCTTGTGCTGCTGCTGCCTCTGCCGCTAATGCTGCTGCTTCATCTGCTGCCGCTTTTTCTGCTGCTGCCTGTGCTGCTGCTGCCTCTGCCGCTAAGTATGCTTCATACTTTACTCTATCATCTGCTGCGGCTACTGCTGCTGCTTTAGCTGCTGCTAATTCTGCATCCGCTACTGCTTGTGCTGCTTGTGCAGCTGCTACTGCTGCTTCTTTTTCTTGTTGTGCTTGTTGTAGAACTTCAATATTAGCAATTTGAGCATCGCTTAAAGTATCTGCATTTGTTTTTGCATCTACTGCTGCTGCTTTTAAAGTAGTTTCTGTAGTAGTATTTACTTTCGTAATTGCTGCATCTAGATTTGCTGTTGCTTCAGATTGTGTTCCACTTGTTATAGCACTCTCTGCACTATCTGCATCTCTTACTGCACTCTCTGCTGCACTAACCGCTACAACTTTTGATGCAACACGTGCTGAAGGATTAGCTGCATAAACTGCATCTGCTGCAGTTTTTGTCGCTGCAGACACTGTTGCTGCATCCAAAGTGACTACTGCAGTCACTCCATCAAAATTTGCTGCTATTGCATCAAAAACAGAATTCATTGTCTGATTTGTATCTGTGTTTGCATCTGCTCCTGCAAGTGTCACTGCTGCTGAGTGTACAAGAACTTGAAGTTGTGTCTGTTTTGCAAGAACTGCTTGTGCATTTGCACTCACTTCATTGTATGGATCAAATGAAGTAAGGTTTACATCTACATTTGTTAGCCCCATTGCTGCTTTAACATTTGCTTCTGCATCTTCTGCTGACTTTCCACTCTCTACTAAAGACTGAATAGCAGATGTAAGAGGTGTAACAACTGATGATCCCGCTGGAGCTTTTAATGTACCAGTAAATGCTTGACCTGTTGAGTTATCGATTCCACCTACTAAAAGTAATGGTCCTGTTTGTGTTGTCTCTGCAATGCTAAACTTACCTAAAGCATCGGTAACTGCACTCGGCTCACCTGCATCACAAGTACCGCTTTTATCTACATCTATACAAACTGTAGAACCAACTAAGATACCATCTATACCTATACCACTATATGCATTGCTTACTGCGTTTGCAATGGAATTGCTATCACTACTACATCCTGTAATAGTCAGTAAAGCTGCCGTTGTAATAGAAAGTAATATATTTTTACTATTAAAATACTGCATTATCATCTCCTTTTAATTAAAGCTATCATTATTTAGATATCCTTCTACTCATATCTTATCTATATTTAAATTAAAAAAACTAAATTTAATATTTTGAGAGTGAAGTGAATTATTGAATGGAGTTAGTTGTAAGAAGACTCTTCTCCAGATACCTGCGGCACATAACTACTCAGAGTTGGCTGCTGTATTCCTACCCTGACCAATTGCTCTAAGCAATCATTGCACAGGTCTAAAGAAGAGAACTGAAAGTATAGCGAAAAAAAATTATTTATATCTTAATAGTAGCCACTGCTGTAGTTATAGCCTCTAAATACTCTGTGTACTCAAAAGAGTCATTCGCATCTGCTGCTGAGAGTTCCATCTCTTTTGCCATCTCATAAAGTTCATTAAAACGCATGTTTCCAGAACTTCCCTTTATGGAGTGAACCGCTGCTCGAATTTCATCATAGTTATTGTTTTGTATAGAAGTCTTGAGTTTAGGGAGAATAGCTTCACTCTCTTCTAAAAAGCTACTCAAAAGAAGTGGAATGTGCTTTGGTTTAAGTCCGATAGCTTTTGCCATATCATCATAATCTAAAACAGAATAGTCTGGATGTGAAAGTGCCATAAAAAATTTCCTTATAATATTTCCACTATAATAACGAAATAAACTTTAAAGGGAAACTTGTTGATTTATTTAGTTATAGCACTCAAGAGCGAAGCTCAGGCCTTTGTAGACAGGTATAAACTTAAAAAAACAAAACTTGGTGATTTTACTCTCTATTTTGACGAGAAGAGATCTCTTATAGTAAGTGGTATTGGTATTGTAAACGCAAGAGAAGCTACACAAACACTTATAAACTATTATGACATTAGTGATGATGATATATATATCAATGTTGGCATTTGTGGTGCAAGTAAAGAGCATAAAATTGGCTCACTTTTAGAGATAGGGGAGGTAGTGCACGATGGCATAGACCACCCCTTTATAAAGAATAAAAAAAGTATAGTCTGTGTTAATGAAGCTATGAGTGAAAACAAATATGAACTAGTAGATATGGAATCTTATGGTTTTTTAGATGCTGTTTCTCATTCTCCTGCGATCAAAAACTTTCATATACTAAAAGTAGTCAGTGACCATTTTGAGCCAGAGAAAGTAACAAAAGAGTTTACAAAATCACTTATCTTTAAAGCGATTAATGATATAAATAAGTTAATAAACTAAGAGGAATACTATTTGAAAATATTTTTGCTACTTTTACAGACGCTTTTACTTTTAAGTGCAGTACCCAAAGAAGATGTCCAACTTAAAAAGATGATTGGTAGAATGCTCATCGTAGGATTTGATGAGCAAACTATTTTTTATGACTCACAAATTGTAAAAGATATACACAATTACGATTTGGGTGGTGTTATTCTCTTTGACCGCTTTTATGATGACAGAACTCGTGTAAAAAACATACTCAATCCACATCAACTAAAGTATCTCACAAGTGACTTGCAAAAGTACTCTAAAAAACCTCTTTTTATCGCTATAGACCAAGAAGGTGGCAAAGTTGCTAGACTCAAACATAAGTATGGCTTTATCAAAATACCCTCTGCATATTCAGTTTCTAAAATGAAGACAGAAGAAGCAAAAAAAATCTATGATGCTCAATCTCAAATGCTCAAAGACTTAGGTATTAACTGTAACTTTTCTCCTGTAGTTGATTTGAGTGTAAACCCAAAAAACAGGGTGATAGTAGGGCTTGAGCGTTCGTATGGCAAAGATAGTCAAGATGTTGTAAAGTATGCATCTTTAGTGATAGATTCACAAAAGGAGAAAAACATTATGAGTGTTTTAAAGCACTTTCCAGGACATGGTTCCTCTCTTGGGGATTCGCATAAAGGTTTTGTTGACATTAGTAAATCGTGGAGTAAAAAAGAGTTAGAGCCCTACAAAACACTCATACAACTAAACAGAGCTGATGCCATAATGACAGCACATGTTTTTAACTCACACCTAGATACAAAGTACCCAGCCACTCTTTCATATAAAACAAATACACAACTGCTTCGTAAAGAGCTTCACTTTAAAGGGCTTATCATCAGTGATGATATGCAGATGAAAGCAATCTCTTCACACTATACGCTTAAAGAGAGTACAACTTTAGCTATAAACGCGGGAGTCGATATACTTCTCTTTGGAAATCAACTCGCCCATAATAGTGTAGAGGAGATAGTAAACACTATATATAAGCAGGTAAAAAGTGGGAATATAGCCTTAGAAAAGATTAAAACTGCAAACAGACGAATAGAAGACATGCACACAAAAAATGCAATCATACAAAAGCCCATCATATTTACAGATAAACGCAGACAACTTACCAAAGAGTACATCAAAACTCATTATGGACTGGATGTTAAAAATATAAATATTATTCCTCAAAATATAGTCGTTCACTGGACTGCTATGATGGACTTTGAGAAGTCTTTTGAGCGTTTAAACCCTGAACTTCTTTTTAGTGATAGAAAAGATATAGTTAAAGCTTCAGCACTTAATGTCTCAGCTCACTTTCTTATAGACCGCAAAGGGACTATTTATCAACTAATGCCAGATAATATAATGGCTCGCCATGTCATAGGCTTAAACTATTCAAGTATAGGCATAGAAAATGTTGGTGGTAAAGATAATACAAACGAGGACTTAAGCCCTGCCCAACTTCAAGCAAATATAAACCTTATAAATCACCTTAAAAGTAAGTACCCAAGCATAAAAAATGTTCTTGGGCATTACGAGTATAGAGAGTATGAAAACACAGAATTTTGGTTAGAAAAAGATGAGGGCTACAGAACCAAGAAAAAAGACCCAGGAAAGGAGTTTATGTCTAAACTCAGAAAAGCTCTTGATAAATAGTAGCTTCTCCTCACTTGACTGGTCTATATTTTTAGCCTATTTTGCTGTTTTAGCTTTTAGTTCTTACTGGTTTTCTCGTAAAAAAATCAACTCAAGTAGAGAGTACTTTACAGCTACAAACGCCATGCCAACTCTTGCAGTGGCTATCTCTATCTTAGCAACTTCTCAGTCAGCCGCTACTTTTTTAGGTGTACCAGAATTTTCATATGCACATAACTTCACACTCATAGGTTTTTACTTCTCATCTTTACTCGCTGTAATCTTTGTTGCAAAGTACTTTGTACCTAGGTTTTATGAGATAAAGGCTATCACAGTTTATGAACTCTTGGGTACTCGTTATGGTGAGAGTGCAAAAAAACAAGCAGGTGTAATGTTTCTTCTGGGTCGTATCATGGCGAGTGGAGCTAGACTCTACATCGCTGCACTCGCTATAAGTATGATACTTTTTCTTGATATTAGCCTTGTTCATATGATGGTTTCTATCTCTATTTTACTTCTTGGGGCTTTGGCTTATACTTACTTTGGTGGGGTCAAGTCGGTTATTTTGAGTGATGTTATTCAAGCCATTACTTATGTGAGTGCTGGTCTGCTAGTTGTGTTTTATCTTTACAGTTCACTTGACAGCTCTAGTATTATAAATATTTTACAAGACAATAATAAACTTACATTTATAGATACAAGTCTTGATGGAAAATTTAGTATCATAGGACTACTGAGCGGTTGGTTACTGCTAAATATCGCAGCATTTGGGCTTGACCAAGATATGACGCAAAGAGTTCTCTCTTGTAAAGACAAAAATGAAGCGAGTCGCTCACTCATTCTCTCCATACTTTTTACTATCCCTATCGTTTTACTTTTTTTAAGTATTGGGGCTTTACTTTTTGTACATTATGAAAGTACAGAGGTTCTCCAGCATTTTGAAGGTGAAAAAATCACTATCTTTATGTACTACATCTTAAACGAGATGCCAGAGGGAATCCGTGGTTTTGTAACGGTCGGAGCTATTGCCGCGGCACTTTCAAGCACAAACTCCGTCCTAGGAGCTCTCTCTTCTGTAGCCATTGAAGATTTATACCGACCCTACAAACTAAACAAAGATGCCAATACAGATGAGTCACACTTTATAAAAACCTCAAGAAATGCAGTTTTACTCTTTGCTCTTTTACTCTTTGGTATGGCACTACTCTCCTACTTCTGGCAAAGATATGCCGAACTCTCACTCATAGGTTTCGCACTTGGAGTGATGGCATTTGCATACACAGGACTGCTCGGTGTTTTCTTCTCAGCAATATTTACCGCACGAGGTACTGCTAAACTCGTCCCATATGCTCTTTTAGGGGGTTTCTTAACAGTTCTAGTCCTACAACCCTACACCTTTGGAATAAGTTTAGGCTTTGCATGGCAGATAACTTTTGGGACTATGGTATCATTTGCGATAATGCAACTAAATTCAAGGGGCAAAAATGAATAAAAAAGAACTTTATATTGGTGTCATGAGTGGTACGAGTTTAGATGGAGTTGATATTGCTCTATGTGAGATAGATAGTAGCACTTGTTCTCTGACACATTATAATGAATACCCTTTCCCCACACAACTCAAAGAGTCTATTTTAAATGCCATTTCTACTCCTCTTACACTGCAAAGCATGGGTGAGCTTGACCATAAACTCGGAGCTCTTTTTGCTGAGTGTATCAATGAGTTTATACTTACTCACAAACTCAATACTCAAAGCATAAACGCCATCGGACTTCACGGACAAACACTGTGGCATGCTCCTGATGGGGGTACTCCTTTTTCTATGCAGTTGGGCGATGCAAATATTGTTGCTTCAAGAACTGCCATACAGACCATAGCTGATTTTCGTCGTATGGATATAGCTAATGGTGGACAAGGAGCTCCTTTTGCCCCTGCATTTCATAAGTTTCTTTTTGCACACCTAGAGGAAAAAGTGGCTGTTTTAAACATAGGGGGTATGGCAAACATCACTATACTTGATGAGGAAGTCCTTGGTTGGGACTCTGGCTGTGGTAATGTTTTGCTTGACTACTGGATGAGTCAAACGCAGCTCAAACCGTATGATAAAGATGGAGAATTTGCTTGTATTGGCACAATACATAAAGAACTTTTAGCACTGATGCTGAGTGATGCCTACTTTAAAAAAGAGGCTCCAAAAAGCACTGGAAGAGAGTATTTTAATGGACATTGGCTTGAAGAGAAGCTCTCCTCTTTTTCAAATATTAGCGAACAAGATGTACAAAGAACACTCTTAGAACTCACTGCAAAAAGCATCTCAAATGATTTAATAAATAGAGATACTAAAAAACTTGTAGTTTGTGGTGGTGGTGCTAAAAATATTTTTCTTATGCAAAGACTCAAAGAACTAGGCTGTTGTAAGATAAAAAGCAGTGATGACTTTGGGGTAAATAGTAATGCACTTGAGGCGATGGCATTTGCTTGGTTTGCTTACAAACGCAGCCATGGAGAAGTAGTAAACCTCTGCTCTATCACAGGTGCGAAAAAGCCTTCACAACTCGGAGCTATTTATGGATAAACTGCTAAGCTGGATAAGAACAACCCCTTACAAACATCATACACTCACAGTTGCAAGTGCTGATGCAAGTTTTCGTAAGTACTATCGTTTAACACATCAAGAGCAAACTGTTATAGTGATGGATAGCTCTTTAGAGCTAGACTCTCTTACTCCTTTTTTAGATGTAACAACTAGACTCTTAAACGCAGGTGTTAAAGCTCCTCATATTTTAGAACAAAACACAAAAGATGGTTTTTTAATTTTAGAAGACTTTGGGAATGTACAACTCTTAGATGTTTTAAATACTACTAACTTTAAAATGAACTATAAAAAAAGTATACACGAGATACTTAAAATGCAAAATGCAAATACAGATAATCTTCCACTTTATGATAAAGAATTTTTGCACTTTGAGATGAACTTAATGCAAGAGTGGTTTTTAGAAAAAAAGCTAAATATTGTACTCAGCAGTCAAGAGTCTATGGTACTCTCAAAAACTCTAAATATAATTTCAGCAGTAGTTTTACAACAGCCTCAAGATGTTTTTGTACATCGTGACTTTCACTCTCGAAATATTATGCTCACTCCTAAAAGTGAGATAGGAGTCATCGACTATCAAGATGCTATGTGCGGAGCTATTACTTACGACTTGGTTTCACTGCTTAAAGATTGCTACATCGCATTTGATAGAGTAGAGATAGAATCTTTAGCACTTTACTTTCGAGATAAAAAAGGCCTAGATGTCAGCGATAAAGTGTTTTTAAAGTGGTTTGATTTCATGGGGCTACAACGCCACATAAAAGTACTTGGTATCTTCTCTCGTTTGTCAATAAGAGATGCTAAAAATGGCTACTTAAAAGACATACCTCTTGTTCTAAAGTATACTATTGAGACTGCATTACGTTATGAAGAAACCAAAGAGTTAGCTCTTTTTTTACAACAATTTAACAAAAACACCCTATAATATTACATACTCAAATTAAAGAAGTTTTATGCAGTCAAAATACAAAATCATTCTCACTGTTCTCTCTTTGCTTTTATTGCTCTCTGTTGGAATCTCACTAGCAAACTATGAAGTTTCTATGCGAGCAACAAAGGAACAACTTAAAACTCAGTCCCTTCCACTCTCAGTTGACAACATCTACACAGAGATTCAAAAACAGATAATAGAGCCCTATTTAGTCTCTTCTATGATGGCTAATGACACCTTTGTTTTGGAATGGCTTCAAGAGGAAGAACACTCTGTTATAAAAATTCAAAACTATTTAGAGAGTATAAAAAATAGGTATGGGATGTTGGGTGCTTTTTTAGTCTCAGATACAACAAAAAACTACTATTCACAAGATGGTTTTGTAGAAAAAGTTACTCCTGCAAAGAAGGACAACAAGTGGTACTTTGAGTTTAAGAAGTCCGTGAAACAGAGTGAAATCAACATCGACTTAAACAAGCACCTAAACAAGGACCTTATCATGTTTATAAACTTTAAAATGTTTGATAGGGACTTTCACTACTTAGGGGCAACTGGAGTAGCTATAGAAATCTCTTACATCAAAAAAATGCTTATGATTTTTAAAGATAAGTATAAACTGCATGTGAGCTTTTTAGATGCAAAAGGAAACTATGTCTTACTAGATGGTGTTGATAAAGAAGAAAACTACCAAAATATAAATGAAATTCCTGAGATTCTTCCATTTAAAGAAAAAATTCTCTCATCACAAAATCATCTCATTGAGTACACAAAAGATGGCGATAAATACATTCTCAACACTAAGTATATCCCAGAGCTTGATGCACACCTGCTTGTAGCAGCAAAACTTGATGACTTTACACACCAAACCAAGAGAGCTTTTTACCTCAACAGTGTTATCTCTTTACTTTTAGCACTTATCATTGCCGCTGTTCTTATAAATATCATCCGTAACTACAACAAAAAGCTTGAAAAACTTGCTGATTTTGATGAGCTTACAGAAATTCCAAATAGAAGAAATTTTCATAATCGTTTTGCCTATCTTTTAGAGCTTCAAAAGCGGACAAAACAGGACTTATGTCTGCTCTATATTGATCTGGATAACTTCAAACAAATCAACGATACACTTGGGCATGATGTAGGCGATAAAGTGCTTCAGGAATTTGCACTTATATTGCAAAAAAATGTAAGAGCAAGTGATCTTTATGCAAGATGGGGTGGAGAAGAGTTTATAGTGGCATTTGTCAACACTTCTTTGGAGGATGGACTACATCTAGCTGAAAAGATTAGACTTGCAGTAGAGCACTCTGTTAGAATCACAAATGTACTACCTACAAATATAACCATTAGTTCTGGACTCACACTTGTAACTCCTCAAGACACGATTAACAGTGTCATTTCACGGGCAGATGAAGCTATGTATGAAGCAAAGTCTACTGGAAAAAATAAAATCTGTACTCTCTAAATGAAGGCAATGATACTAGCAGCCGGTCGAGGTGAGAGAATGCGACCACTTACAGACTCCCTTCCAAAACCGCTTTTAAAAGTGAGAGGTAAAACTCTCATCGAGTGGCATATAGAAAAACTTGTGCGAAATGGTTTTAAAGAGATAGTCATAAACATCGCCCACTTAGGATATAAAATTCCTGAGCACTTAGGTGATGGAACCAGATATGGTGTGAAGCTACTCTACTCAGATGAACAAAATGAAGGAGCTTTAGAATCTGCTGGTGGCATTAAAAAAGCCCTTACTCTTTTAGGTCATGAGCCTTTTTTAGTTGTCAATGGGGATATCTTTTGTGAGTATGAATTTGACTCTAGTTTTGATTTCAAAGAAAAAAAAGCACATCTAATTTTAGTACCAAACCCTGAACATAATTTAGAAGGAGATTTTGGACTTTTAGGGGATGTAGTTTTAAATGAAGCTGATGAAATGTTCACCTTCTCAGGTATAGGGTACTATACTCATGAGTTTTTTGATACTATAAACATTCAAAAGAAATCACTTGCACCACTTTTAAGAAAAAGCATAGACAAAAAAGAGATAAGTGGCGAAGTATTTACAAAAATGTGGCACGATATCGGCACACCTAGAAGATTAAAAGAGATAAACAATGAAAACTAAACTACTACTCATACTCCTAACCCTAAGCACTTTACTTCAAGCGAAGTATACTAACTGTACTTTTAAAAACAAAGACTACTCAGATGTCTGTACACAAGCTGTAAAAAGTGGTGTTTCTTACAAATATGCTAACGAGTTTCTCACGTCGTACTTCAAAACACAAAAATTTGATGAAGTGAGTTGGACATACCTACAGCCAAGTAAAATAAAACACCATCAAGCACAAGAGAAAAAAGCAAATAATGTACTTGTCAAATACATACCACAGATGATAGAAAACCTGCATGAGTACAAAGAAGTATATGATTATGTAGAAAAAAAGTATGGGGTAAATCGTGAGATAATCGCTGCTATTCTTCTAAAAGAGACAAAATTAGGAAAGATTAAACCAACACATGATGCTTTTATAGTTTTTAACACTATGGTCGTACGAACAAAACCAAACTCTACGAGAGAAAAATGGCTACTTAAAATGGGTAAAACTAATATGGCATCCATCATAAGTCACTGCTATAAAAAAGGGGTAGTACCTGAACAATGCAATCTCCCCGCTTCATATGCAGGAGCAGTAGGTATCCCTCAGTTTATGCCAAACAGTTTTATCTATGCTAAGTCCTACAAGGGAGAAGTTGCTGACCTTACAGATATGCAAGATGCCATCGTATCAGCTGCAAACTTTTTGCATCAAAAGGCTGCGTTTAACAAGCTGATAGATTGGGATACAATGCCAGATATTCCTCAAGTAGAAGCACAATGGTACCAGTACGATTATGCTACAAAAAATGCTTCTTTTGTGTACGAAGTAAATAAAAGTGGTAAAGTCTATAACTGTTTTACAAAAAACAAACCTAAGCTAGAGAAAATGAGAGAGTACACAAAAAAGATTATGCGTTATAACAACTCATCAAACTATGGCGTTGGGGTTATGAGACTCGCTTATGAGGCTCACTACTATCTTTAACGATGCTCTTTAAGCATCTAAGAGAAGGACAAGTTCTAAACTACCACTTATGTAATTTGCTAAAAATGTAAGTATCTCTAAATCTTTTTCATCAAAATCAAATCTTGTCTTATTTAGTAGTTGCATGACACCCATTACCTCGCGTTTAGAGTTAAATATCGGGATAGTAAGCATATTTTTTGTGATAAAACCACTTTTTTTATCTATGTTTGGTAAAAATCTTGAGTCTTCATAAGGAGCATTTACAATTTGCCCCTCTTTTTTTGCATACGTATCGCCAACTATACCCGAGTCTAATCCTATTACTATTCTACCTATGCCGTTGTTTAGTTTTGTCCAGAGCATATTTGCTTCGTTATCTACGATGAAGACTGAACAACGTTCTGCATGTGAGAGTCTTTTTGCTTCTTCACCTATCAGATCAAGAGCATTATCCATATTATCGAGTGATGCTAGCTTCTTACCAAACAAGGCTATTTCGTTAAATTTTTTCACTTATGCTTCTCGTTTTATCTGTTCTTTCTCACTGAGGTAAACATTTGTAAGTTCTAAAAATCCACTAATGTAGTGTGCAAAAAATATCATGAACTTTTTATCTTCTTCATCAAAATCATCGCTTTTGTTGATTAATTGTAATACTCCAAGGATATGGCGTTTTGAACTGAAAATAGGGGCTGTGACAACATTTTTTGTCTCAAAACCTGTCTCTTTGTCTACATCCGACAAAAAGTCTGGATGAGAGTAAGGATCATTTGTCATTATAGGTTTCTTTTCTCTAAGTGTTACTCCGACAAGTCCTTTATCTGATGGCACGATTATCTTCTCAACACCATCGGCAATAGTTGTCCATAACTCTTGATTTTTGGCATCGTTGATAAAGATAGAACAACGTTGTGCCCCTATGACACTTTTAGCATAAACAGAGATAAGCGGTAAACCTTCAGAGAGTGTTTTTTTCTCTAGCAACTCTCTTCCGAAGTTTGCGAGTGAATGGTAAGTGTTAGCATATTTCATTGTAAAAATTTCCTTATAGATTCATTCTTTCAATTATTTTAGAACTATTATAGTGTAAAATACTAATAAAATAAAGGAATTTTTATGAAAATTACAATCTGGCACAATCCTCGATGTTCAAAATCTCGTGAGGCAGTCAATACAGTAGAAGAAAGTACTTGTGAAACTGAAGTTGTAAAGTATTTGGATGAGAAGATTACTAAAGAGACAATGACAAAAATGCTAAAAATGTTAGGGTTTCAAAGTGCAAGAGAGTGGATGCGAACAGGCGAAGCTGTTTATAAAGAGCTTGATTTAAAAAATGTTACGGATGAAGATACTCTCATTGAAGCGATGATTCAAAACCCTAAACTCATTCAACGTCCTGTTCTCATAAAAGGTAACAAAGCAATTATTGGTCGTCCTGCTGAAACTATCCCAGCATTCATCAAAGAATAATCTTTAGCAATAATAAGCCGTGATTTACTCGCTAGAGTAAATTTTTGGCTCCGCAGAGACTGTAAAATAAGAAGTATAACCTCTCTGTTTTGTTATACAGCTACTTTATGATGTTCAATTTGCATAATTTTATCAGCCAACCAAGTTTTAATAATAGCTTGACGACTTACTCCAATATGCTGTGCTTCTTCATCAAGTTTTTTAACCATCCATGTAGGAAAATCTATATTAATTCTCTTAGGTTCTAAGTTTGGTCTTCTGATTGTGGATAAATCAAGGTACTCAATAATATCTTCTTGATCATCATCAAATATCTTATCAAATTCTTCAGCTTTCATAAATCTCAATCTCCTTTCTTCTTGCTCTTCGGGCAGAAATAATTCTTATGTTTTCTTTACGATAAGTTGTAACTACAGC
This sequence comes from Sulfurimonas sp., assembly GCA_026987995.1. GTDB lineage: Bacteria > Campylobacterota > Campylobacteria > Campylobacterales > Sulfurimonadaceae > Sulfurimonas. The sequence continues at coordinate 16,543 of JALSMC010000119.1, forward strand.
ATATGTCTTTGCGGTAATTTTTCCAATAGTGATAAATCGTTCCTCATCTTCATAAGATGTCTTGATTTCAATCATTTTGTCATCCTTCCAAAGAAGTTTCGCTTCTTCAAAATCAATACCATGTTTTTGCTTATTTGATAAGCTTTTCTTTATATCGTACTCAAACTTCATATAAGAAGTATATCATTTTTATATTAAATAGTAAAATTTCGAGAAAGTTGATGTGAGTATATAACGATTAAAGAGAGCTAATATTAACCCGCTATTGGATTCATATTAGCTTCTGTGTTTTGTTAAATATGATATTTTAACCTAATTAATAACATTGCAACCATTTGTCCGATTAATATGAGGAATAGAAACATAGTGATTTTTCTTATCTTCTCGTTTCTTCTTTCTAAAGACAAGCAAGAAATTTTATCTTCTTGAATGAATTTATCTGTTGCTTCTCTATTATCTAAGGATTTTGATTCAATAATATTTTTGATTAGTTCAGGACTATTGTAAAAGAAAAAAGTATCATAAAATCTATATACAAAATGACCGATTGTTTTTTTACTATTTTTTTCCCTTAATGTAAACCAACGGGAAACTGTACTAATATATGGCATATCCACATATTCAACATTCTGAATGTCATACATATCTTTAGAGTTTATAAGAATATGATTTTTAGATATGCTAAAATTAGAATATTTTTTTTGCAAAAAATGCATTGAACCATAAAACATTAATATTGTAAAAAATACAATCGTTAAACCTGCTAATATTACAAAAGATAAAGCAAACGGACCGCTTAAATCTTGTAGATTTTTATATGTTAAAAGTGAATATAAAGTCATCAAGTTAATAATTGAGACAATGGGTAAAGAATAATAACTAAAAATACTTTTTAAAATTTTTTTACTTGCATCAATATACTTTATTGATAATAATACATCTTCACTTTGTTCCATTTATTGCCTTTAGTATTTAGCTGTTTATCAACATACATTATATACCATAAGTCTTACATTGTAACAATAACACATGTATAAAATAGTTGTTATTTCTTGAAAAATATAGCAAAACACAATATATTTGAATAAATTATACGATTTATAATACTATACTTAAGAATGATATGTATGTTATTTAACTCAAAAAATCAGGGCTTAGGACAAATCCTTTTTTCAAACTCAATTTCGTGGACTATCATAGTTTTTCTATAACAACACCGTTATCTTTGATAAACTTTGAGATAACAGCCGAATGAGTATGTTCATACTCTTTGGCATATACTATGCGTTTTATCCCACTCGCTATGACATTTTTGGAGCATTCACTACAAGGTTCTAATGTTACATAGATAGTTGCCCCATTTATACTTATACCCTCTCGAGCTGCCCAGATGATGGCATTCATCTCTGCATGAATTTCATATGTTTTACTCCACTCATGATGCTCAGTTGTGTACTCATTATCCCAATGATCACAACAGTTGGTAAAGCCTGCTGGCGTTCCGTTGTAACCTGTACTAAGTATGCGACCATCTTTTACGATGACTGCACCCACTTGTTTACTAACACACTTTGAAGCACTCGCTATCTCAGTAGCAATATTTATAAAATTTGCATCACTAAGCATCTAGTTTACTTTACGTATAACATTGATGTCCGCATTATGTCTAAGTCGCGCAAAGTAGTCACTTAAAACTTGCTCGCGTTTTTCAGCCATGATAGAATTTACTATCTGAGTTCTTACACTTGAGAGTCCACCTTGTTTGGCAGATTCTATCTCTTT
>JALSMC010000120.1 GCA_026987995.1 Sulfurimonas sp.
CAATACTACATCTTTTGCATCTATGGTTGTAGGAAATATCATGGTACCTGGGACATATGCTAAAGCTTCTATGCTGGCGAGCTCATCTTTGTTTTCATTTGTGCTAAACTCAGCAATCTGTGTGTTGTCGTATTTTGCATCAGGATGGAGGAGGCTCATACTTTTGTTGGATGGGTCTGCTTGGGATTCTGTTTGGGATTGCACTTTTGTATCTGAGAGTATGATACCCAAAGCCTCTTTATTTTGACTCCAATTCTCTACGGTAATTGATTTAGAAGTGTCTGCTTTTTGTGTGATGATGAGGTTCTTATTATCTAGTGTATAGGTAAACATCTTATCTTCATAAGTATTTTCAGATACTTTATGTTTTGTACCCGAGAGTAGTGTGGCATCAAAGTAGATTATACCTTTGTTATCTGTATCGTTAATAGTATCACCTGCACCTGCTATATAGGTATCATCTCCTTTGCCACCATTGAGTTTATCTGCCCCTTTGCCACCATAGAGGATATTGTCTTTTTTGTTACCGTTGAGGGTATTGTCTTTTTCATCCCCAGTAATCCAATCTTTTGTTGAAATAGATTTCCCATCAATCTTAACATCTTTACCATATTTGTTAATAAGTATAATTTTTGCAAGCTCTATTTGTTTTGCAATACTGTTGTTTCCTGTATATGGATTAGGTGAATTCTTTTTGGCTGGAAAAGCTTTCTCTTCACCGCTAATTTTATCCTTATGATTTCTTGCCATAAGAATAATATCTTTCATGTCTTCTAGGTCTTCTTTGCTTGGATTGTCTGGATTGAGTGTTTTGTTATATAGTCCAAATAGATTTGATTCCTCAACCCTTCTTTTGGCTATTCCTTTTCCTCTGCTTGTTCCAGCATTTGTATTATATCGTATTTCAAACCATGCTTCTGCACGGTTTCCATCTTCTAAAGCGTGTCTTAATCCTAGTCCAATAAGTTTATCTCCACCATTATACAGTAGACTTAGCAAAGGTATTATTTCTTTGGAGTTTTGTAAGTTATTATAAAGAGTTTCAGTTTCATTGCTATTTCCTAATTTCTTTTCAAGCAAGTCTTTCAGTTTTTCTTGTGAATAGTGTTTTATAGTATTTTCTAGTACTCGATGACCCATCTTATAAGCCCTATCCATCGTTGCTTCAAGGTCAAACATTTCTGAAATATCTGTCGCTGAATATGGATCTGTTAGGTTTAAGTTCAACTTATTTACCTCCTTTGCAACAGTCCCTTGCAGTGTTTTAATGTCCTCTTTAATCTTCGTAGTTGGTTGCTTATTGTTCATTGCATTTTTAAGGGCTTTAGTCTTTGTTGCAAGTTTCTGCATAGAGGTTTCAATCCTATTCAGAGTTTTATAATCATCATCGCTAATTATAACACCGGCATTTCTGAGATCATTAATTGCATTAATATTCAGGTTGCCTGTTTCTTTCGTGAAAAGAGCCAATCCGTATCCGATAGTAGGCGTATCCCCTTTCTCGTAATATACATAAGGTGCAAATCCCTCTAGACTCTTAATAAGCTCCATAAATTTATTTTCATAGGCTTTTTCTTCAAGTTTTGTAGTTGTAATTGACATATCGTATCCTTTTATTCATGATATATTTTTTCTACTGAAACTGAATCTGCTTCTATCGTAAATCCACAAACAGTTCTCTCATCATTTTTCTTCTCTATGATGTTGATATCTTTGCCTCCATTTTGGAGTTCTCTAAGCGAGTAAATTTTTTGATTTGCTTCAAACCATACATTTGCATCTACTTTTTTTTGATTTGAGAAAACTGGATTTAAATAATGTTCATCATTATAGATCCCAAAATGTGTCTGTGTTGGATATAAAAATTCAAAACTTTGCAAATACTCTTTTTTACCGTCATTGTTGTAGTCCAAATAACCAATACCTCCAACAGCAATGTTAGGTTGAGGATAGTAAAATCTAAATTTTGAAGGAATATTAAAAGGGATAATTTTACCTTCGTTCACTTGTTTCATAAAACTATTACACTGTTTGGGTGTATAATCTTTTGTATGGTATGTAAGGTGCAAACTCTTTTTGAATTTATATTTACATAAAGGGTGCTCAATATTATCACTATCTATATAGGTAATATATGTTGGAAACTTAGATTCATAATCATAAAAGTGAACAATATAATAGTTGTTTTTGTAAAAAAGAATGCCATCAGTGAGTCCAAACCTTATGAGATCTTCCTCGTCAATAAATTCTTTATAAGAGTATGATTGGTTATTTTTAAGTTCTATATGAAATTCTCTTTTATCATAAACATGCCCATTATAGGTTAAATAAACTATCTCCTTTTCTCCATCATTATTTATGTCTATATGAAGTTTTTTACTTGAGTCATCAAGTATGGTCATCTTATTTCTTAAATCAGGGTCTAAATAATCTTTACATATATTAGTAGATACATTTGCATCTGTTGCCGATATATGTACTACAAATATAAATATTAATACAAGATACTTCGCTATCATTGTTTACCTCTTATCTAAAAATGTTTTATCCTATTATAGCACAAGCAGATTACTTTTAAATTACACTTTTCCCATGCTGTCTTCACATATATAGGTTCCGAAAGAGCTATGGGAGTTTGGGGCATTTACTCCCTTATAAGATTGGATTGTTTTTAGAATGATGTTTATGTGTTTAGAGTTGCCCTTAAAGTTTATATAAATTTCAACTCTTCGGGTTTTGTTTTTTTACGTATAATTTTTTTGGCTTTTCGTATACCTTCACCTGTACCGATGAGTAGTAGTTTTGATTCAGGCATGATGATAGTGTCTCCTTTTGGCATAGGGATAAACTTGTCATCTTT